>NZ_KV811037.1:10884-41794 GCF_001812965.1 Actinomyces sp. HMSC075C01 | reverse complement strand
GCCCGCACCGAGCCGGCTCCGCCCCGCTCCTGCCTCGAGCCGGCCTACTCCACGAGGGTCGGGATCCACTGACCACAGGTTGTGCGTACTACACGAAGACCCCACCTACCCGAAGTACCCCCAACCCTCCTCCAGTAGCACCCCACCCTCGTGCATTGCGCCCAAACGACGCCAGCAGCCACCCGAGCAACTACGAGCAGCCGGGCCGGCCCCACCAGAGAAGCGAGCAGTGGCTCCCGCACACGGTCGGCCCACCCCACCGGCGTCTTGAGATGTCATGACATCCGAGACTCTCAGAAGTCATGAGACAACACAGTCAGAGGCACGTCAGAAGGCGGCCACCTGGGAGCGCTTGGCCTCGGCGGCGCCGTCGGCCTCAGTGGCCACGGCCTGAAGATCCTTACCGATCCCGGCGGCGCCGTAGGCGCCGAGCAGCCCCTCGATGAAGGGCGCTGCCGACAGGCGCGTCCGCTCCGCCAGGGCCGGATCGAGCATCTCCAGGGCCATCTCGGCGCTCATGATCCCGCTGCCCAGGTCGGCCAGGACCAGGACGCCCTCACAGCGCTCGGTCAGGCGCTCCACTGCCTCGACGACGGCCCCGGGGTCGGTGCCCAGCCCGCCGTCGGCAAGGCCCGCAGCCGTCTCGACCGGCACGTCGACGGCCACGATGAGCCGGCGCGCCAGGTCTTCGGCGGCCTCGGCCAGGGCACGGGAGTGGGAGACCAGGACGATGCCAACACTCACCGGACTCACGACGCCCTCCCGGCCACGACGTCGTCGAGGGCCGTCAGCAGCAGGACGGTGGAGGCAGCACCGGGGTCGATGTGCCCCACCGAGCGCTCCCCCAGGTAGGAGGCCCGCCCCTTGGTGGCCACCATGGGCTTGGTGGCCTCGCGTCCCTCGGCTGCGGCCCGCGCGGCGGCCGCGACACCGGCGGCGAGGTCGCCGGGATGGGCGCGCAGGGCCTCCAGGGCCGGGCTCCAGGCGTCGAGCATGGTCTTCTCCCCCGTGGTGGCGCGCCCCCGCGCGGCGATACCGCCGACCCCTGCCTCCAGGGCGCCCGCGAGCGCCTGGGCGTCGAGCGCCTCCAGGCCGACGACGGCGCCCCCGGCACGCAGGAAGAAGGTGCCGTACAGGGGCCCGGAGGCGCCCCCGACGGTGGAGACCAGGGTGGTGCCGACCTTCTTGAGCAGGGCGTCGGCACTGGCGAAGCTACCGGCCTGCACCGCCTCGGCGGCAGCGGCCAGGCCGCGCTTCATGTTGGTGCCGTGGTCGGCGTCACCGATGGCGGCGTCCAGCTCGGTGAGCTCCTCGGCGTGCTCGGCGATGAGCGCCGCGCTGTGGCGCACCCAGGTCGCCAGGTCCGCCACGCTCAGCGAGTGGCTCAGGGCTCCCGCGTCTGCGGTCATGTCGCTTCTCCTTCAGTCTTCTTGGGGTGCCCGCACGCGATCCGGGCACCCCGATTGTGCCAGGTCCTCACGCGCCCCAGCGCAGGCCGGGCGTGTTGACCGGGGCGTCCCACAGGCTCAGCAGCTCGGCGTCGGCGCGCACCAGGGTCAGGGAGCAGCCGGCCATGTCGAGGCTGGTGATGTAGTTGCCCACGAGGTTGCGGGCCACGGTGATCCCGGCGCCCTGGAGGAGGCGGGCGATCTCGCCGTACATGAGGTAGAGCTCGAGCAGCGGGGTGGCGCCCATGCCGTTGACCATGGCGATGACGCCCTCGTCGGCGCCGGCACCCTCCAGCTCGGTAAGCGCGGTGAGCTCAGCCAGGACGGGGGTGACGAGGCGCTCGGCGATCTCGGCGGCGGGGGCGATCTTCTCGCGGTGGCGTCCGGGCTCGCCGTGGATGCCGATGCCGATCTCCATCTCGTCGTCGGGCAGGTCGAAGGAGGGCTTGCCGTTGGCCGGGACGGTGCAGGAGGTCAGGGCCATGCCCATGGACCTGCCGGAGGCGTTGACGCGCGCGGCGATACCGGCGACCTCGTCCAGCGGGCGCCCCTGCTCGGCGGCGGCGCCTGCGATCTTCTCCACCATGACGGTCACGCCCACGCCGCGGCGTCCGGCGGTGTAGAGGGAGTCCTCGACGGCGACGTCGTCGTTGGTGACGACGCTGGCCACCTGGATGCCGGACTCGGCCTCGACGATCTCGGCGGCCATCTCGAAGTTCATGACGTCGCCGGTGTAGTTCTTGACGATGTGCAGCACTCCGGCTCCACGGTCGACGGCGCCGGTGGCGGCCACCATCTGGTCGGGGACCGGGGAGGTGAAGATCTCTCCGGCGCAGGCGGCGTCGAGCATGCCAGTGCCCACGAAGCCGCCGTGGAGGGGCTCGTGCCCGCTGCCTCCCCCGGAGATGATGGCGACCTTGCCCTGCTCCTTGGGCCGGCGGCGGTAGACGATGTGCTGGTCGAGGTCGATGTCGAGCTCGTGGGGGTGGGCCGCGGCCATGCCCCGCAGGGCGTCCGTGACCACGTTGTCAACGGCGTTGATGAGTTTCTTCATGGCGCTGACGCTACCGCGCCACGGGCCCGCATGGGGCGCCTCAGGCGCCGAGGACCTCGCCCCGTGCACATCGGTGCAGCCCAGGGTGGTCACGCAGGAGCGAATGCGCGCCCCAGCGCCCGGGGCGGGCATCTCCCGGAGACGGGGCCTGCCGATGCACCGTCCCGTCGGCACCGCCTCCCACCTTCCTCAACGTGAGCGCGGCCACCACCTGGCCTGAGCGTCACCCGCAGAGATTCTGGGGACTATCTGGGGAGGTCCTTTTTTCGCGGCACCACTGAGTCGATTACGGGCAGGATAGGGGTATGGATCTGTCCGTCGTCGCCGTCTTGGCCACTATCGCAGCCGGTGTCTCCGTCCTGGTCGCCGTTGCCGCCGTCTTCGCCGCCCGGCGCTCGACGGCGCATGCGGACCTGGCCCTTAAGGAGGCCTCACGGATCTCCCGGGCGAGCATCTCGCGGATCAACGAGGTCCAGTCCGAGGCCAGCTCGGCCCGTCTGGCGGCACGTCACGCCGCCGAGCGGCTGCGCTCGATGACCAAGGAGCGCACGACCCCCGACAGCGTCGCCGCCTACCGGGTCTTCCTGCGCGAGGTCGTTGAGGACTCCAAGCACCTGCTGGGCCCCGAGGGCACCGGGACGATGAAGAACGAGGCGCTGGACCGCCTGCGGGTGGGGGCCCTGGTGGGCGGCTCGGACGAGGTGCTGCGCGCCATGCGCAACTTCGCCCTCCTGCGCACCCAGCGGCCCGAGGCCCCGTGGCCCAGCGCCTACGCCATGGCCTACGCGCGCCTGGAGTCGGACCTGGTCACCGCGATCCGCAACGACCTGGGCTCCTCCGAGGAGTCCTTGACCGCCGACCAGATCTGGGGCGCCGTCAACGCCCGCTGCGTCGACCCCGCCTTCCGGCTGGCCCTGCTCAGCCCCCTGGAGGACGTGCTGCGCAACGCCGGCCAGGACCCGACCCACTACGACCTCGACCACATCGTCAAGTTCGCCGACTACCCGAGTCCCGTCTCCCCCGCCGGGGCCAGTGGGGCCGCTGGAGCCGTGCCCGCTGCGGGCGGTCCCGGCGCCTCCGGCTCAGAGCCCCGGCGGCGCTCGCGGCGGGCGCGCAGCCGGTTGGAACGGAAGGCCTTGGCGGTGCCTTCCGGGCAGGCTACCACTGCCCTGTCCGACGCCGATGTCGTGTGGCCGCCGCTTACCCCCGGGCGCCGGGGCGGGCGCGCAGCGGCGGGCCCCATGGCTGTTCCCGAGCCGGCCCGGCCGGCGGCGCCAGCAGTAGCCGCGACGACGACGGCCACCGTCCCCTCGCACACGCCGGTGCCCGAGCCATCCTCGTCGGCCGCCGCCCTGGGCGAGCGGCCCGGCGGCGCACAACCGTCGGACACGGCGGCTGCCGCGCTCCCTGGGGAGCTGCAGCCTGACGCGCCCTCGGGGCCGTCCACCGCCTCACTGGCCGAGGCCCTGTCACAGACCGCCAGCGCCCAGCCGGCACCGCCCCGGGAGATCTCGGCACGTGAGGGCCAGTCCCAGCAGTCCCCGGCGGGCCCGACGAGTCACCGGGCGCCCCAGGCGAGCAGGGGAGTCTTCGAGGATCCGACCCCCAGCCGCATCTCCCGGCGTCGACGCGCCCAGGCCGCCCTGACCGGTTCATCCATGCAGGCGGCCGCGGCTCCCGATGCGGTGACGGTCTCGGGGACAGTGACGGCATCGCCCCTGTCCGCCTCCATGGTTCCGACCTCGGGTGCATCGACGGCCTCGGCCAACACCGTGGAGACCGAACCGGTCCTCGCCTCGATCCCCTCCGAGACGCCGGCCGGGCGCCACGCCACCGAGGCGCCCGCGTCACTGGTCGCAGCGGCTGCGTCCACCAGCGCTGCACCGACCAGGCCCCAGCCGACCCAGCCGCACCCCGAGCACACCCTCGCCCAGGCGGGCCTGCCGCCCGCACGCCAGGACGTGTCACCGGTGAGGGCCGCGGCGGTGTCCGTGCAGACCGTCGCGGTGGCCACAGGCCCCCAGCCGTCCCCGGTTGTGCCCGCCACTGCGGGCCCGGCCACGGCCGCAGGCCTGACGGGGGCGTCCGGCTACGGACTTCTCCCGCCTCAGGGCGCGCCCCAGGCACCCGCGGAAGCGCCGGGAGACGCCGGCCGCCCCGTACCCGACGCGTCCGGCCCGCCCATCCTCACTGCGTCCCAGCATGCTGACCAGTCCTCCGCAGTGGCTGCCGCCGAAGCCGTGCCCGCCGACGCCGTCGGAGCTCACCGGGCGGCAGCGGTCATGGCTAGCAGCACTGACAGCGCTGACAGCGCCGCCGGTACTGTCAGTACTGCGCGCACAGCCGCCCCGGCCGACTCTGATCAAGAGGTCGATCCGGCCATGCAGGAGACCATGACCATTCCCACCAACCCCTCTGCTGCGACGGCCATCCCGACGGCGACGTCCTGGTCCTCGACTGCGCCGCCCCTGCAGGACTCCGGTCGGCTGCCACAAGCCCGCGGCGCCTGAGTCCAACCGGATTGTTCTTCCCACCCAAACACGGCTTCACCTCCCGGCCCGCGTGGCAGAATCCAGGTGTCGCAGGCCGAGGGGCCTGCGCGGAAGGGAGCTGGTGTGGGCATCTTCGCCTGGTGCGCGATCATCGGCTGCACCGTCCTGGTGTCCGGCATCCTGCTCGACGGACTGCTGGACGCCTTCCTCCCCGATGGGCTCGTGCCGATCCTCGCGCTGCCGGTGGCCGTGTTCGGCGCCATCGGCATGGGGGTGACGGCGGCGACGGGCTCGACCGCCACACAGGTGCCGGCGGCGGTGCTGTGGGGCGTTCCCGCCGCGGCGGCCGTCGCGTCCGGCGCGCTCATGCGCTGGCTGTGGAACCGGCTCCGGCGCTCCATGCCGTTGGACACGGCTCCGCCCACCGCCGCGGAGCTGGTCGGTGAAAAGGTCACCGTCCTATGGTGGAAGGACGGCAGCGGCGAGGTTCGTGCCATCACGCGCGGCAACCAGCTCACCTTGCCGGCGCGCTCCGAGCAGCCGCTGCACTCGGGGCAGAGCGCCTGGGTGCTCGACGCCGTCGACTCCACCCTGGACATCGCCCCCTGGGAGCAGATCAGCAGCTGAGCCCACCAGGGGCCGCTGACGGACCGCACGCCCCGCCCGTTGCTCGCGCCGCCTGCCCGCCGTCCTCCTTCATCCCATCTCCCCGCACAGAAAGGAACCCCGCATGGACGTATCAGTCATCGGCCTGATCGTCGTCGCCGTCATCATCGTACTGGCGGCGGTCGCCTACCTGTTCAGCCGCATCGTCGTCGTCCCCTCCAACCTCACCGGCCTGATCTCCGGGTCGAACCGGGGCACGGTCAAGATCATCCACCCCGGTGGGCGCGACTTCGTCCTGCCGGTCATCCAGTCCATCCAGTACCTGCCCTTCACCCAGACCACGATCGGTTTCAAGGTCACCGCCGAGGACGAGAACAAGATCAACGTCAACGTCGCCGCCGTGGCCGCCGTCAAGGTGGGCGACTCCGACGAGCAGGTGCGCGCCGCGGCCAAGCGCTTCCTGGGCAAGCCCAACACGGACCAGGCCATCGCCGACTCCGCCCGCGAGGCGCTCATCGGCTCCCTGCGCTCGATCATCGGCCACATGACGGTCACCGACCTCATCTCCGACCGCGACGCCCTTCAGCGCAACGTCTTCGACGACGCCAAGAGCATCATGGCCAACATGGGGCTGGAGATCGACATGCTCCAGGTCTCCGAGATCACCGACGCCGGCGGCTACATCGAGTCCCTGGGCGTGCCCGAGCAGCAGCGCGTCGAGAAGGACGCCCGCATCGCGCGGGCCAACGCCGAACGCGAGGCCCGCGACGCCGAGGTCACCTCCCGCCAGCAGATCGCCGAGCGCGAGCGCGACCTGTCGCTGCGTCAGGCCCAGCTCAAGGCCGAGACGGACAAGGCCCAGGCCGACGCCGACTCCGCCGGCCCGATCGCCCGCGCCGCCAAGGAGCGCGAGATCGCCATCATCGGGCAGGAGGCGGCCGAGGCCAAGGCCGCCCTGACCGAGCGTGAGCTGGACTCCACGGTGCGCAAGCCCGCCGACGCCGCCCGCTACCAGCGCGAGCAGGAGGCTCAGGCCTCCAAGACCGAGGCGCTGCTGCGGGCCCAGGCCGACGCCGAACGCACCCGTCTGGACGCCGAGGCCCAGGCCCAGGCCACCGTGGCCCGCGCCGAGGCCGAGGCCAAGGCGACCGCCGCTCGGGCCCGCGCCGAGGCCGAGGCCATCGCGGCCCGAGGCCAGGCCGAGGCCGACACGGTCCGCGCCGCCGGTGAGGCCGAGGCCAAGGCCATGAGCGACAAGGCGGACGCCCTGGCCAAGTACGGCGAGGCCGCCACCCGCCAGATGCTGCTGGACAAGGCCCCCGAGATCGCCAGGGCCCTGAGCGAGCCGCTGGCCAGCGTGCGCGACCTGTCGATCATCTCCACCGAGGGCGCCTCCGCCCTGCCCAAGGCGGTGGCCAACAACGTCGAGCAGCTCGACCTCATCCTGCGCAGCCTCGTGGGCACCGGACTGACCGACATGGTGGGCGGCCGCCTGCCGGGCTCGGACGCCCCCGCCGACGACGCTGACCACGCCGACCGCCACAGCCGTGACGGCGGTACCCCGGTCGACGTCGTCGAGCAGCCGGCGCACTGACGCTGAAGCGCCACAGACCGAGAGGGCACCCACGTGGCCGGGTGCGGGACGTCTCCACCGCCCGCACCCGGCCACGTAGCACTCCCCCGTTGCTCAGAGTCGGCAGCAGACAGGTCACCAGCACCGGCACGTGCGGCGGCGGGCTCGCCCGCCTCGGCCCGCGGCCGCTGACGGCCTTGAAGCGCCGGGGCGCTCAGATGTCCTCGAGGGTCTCCCCCTTGGTCTCACGGGCCAGCAGGTAGACCAGGCCCCCCAGGACCAGCATGGCCGCAAAGAAGAGGAAGGCCGGGAAGACGGCCGCCAGCGGGTGCGCCAGCTCCTGGAGGCTGCCGGAGCCGATCATCGCCCCCATGAGCAGGGGCCCGAGGATCTTGGCGCTCGCACCGATGCCGTAGCCCAGGCCCAGCCCCGTACCCCGGGCGTCGTTGGGGAACTGCTCGCCGCCGAAGGCGTTGAGGATCCCGAAGGCGCCGTCGCCGAAGCCCATCGTGATGCAGATGCCGGTGAAGAAGACGACCCACAAGGTCTCCCAGTGGGCGGAGAAGGCCACGATGACCGCCCCGAGCGCCCCGAGGATCCCGAAGGAGAACAACGTCCAGCGCCGCCCGATCCGGTCGGCGAGCCAGGCCGAGGCCAGGCGCCCGAGCAGATCCACCAGGGAGACCCCCATGAAGAGCGTCCCCACGGCGTCGGCGCCGATGTCGGTGAAGCCGACCTCCAGGAGCGTCTGCCCCCAGGACTGCACGGTGAAGGAGCCCAGGATGAAGCAGAAGGAGCCGGCCGAGACGATGAGCAGGGCCCGCAGGTGCTCGCGCAGCAGCTCTCGGTAGGCGACGCGCGGCCCGGTCCGCACCGGCGGCAGGGCTCCGACGGCGTCGGGACTCATCTCCAGGGCCCAGGCGATGGACTCGCGGGCCTCGCGCTCGCGGGCCTGGGATAGCAGGAAGCGGGGCGACTCCGGGACGATCCGGATCCAGGCCAGCAGGAGGATCGGGACGACCCCCAGCGCGATGAGACCGCGCCAGCTGTCATGCAGGACCCGCTGCGCCAGGGAGCCCAGGAAGAGCCCCAGCGGGATGAACACCGAGCCCAGCCCGGCCAGCAGGCCCCGCTGCCTGGTGGGCACGAACTCCTGGACGTAGGGGATGGAGACGATGTTGAGGCCCCCGACGCCCACACCGACCAGCACCCGCAGGAGGGCCAGCATCATCCACCAGCCGGTGGGGGTGAACACCGAGGCCAGGGTGAAGACGGTGAACAGCAGGACGCACCAGAAGAAGGTGCGTCGTCGGCCCATTCGGTCGGCGGCCCGGCCCCACAGGACCGAGCCGAGCACCGTCCCGAGCCCGGAGCAAGCCAGGATGACACCGGTCTCGAATCCGCCCAGGCTCCACTCCCTCTGGAGCTGGACGACGGCGAAGCCGATGAGGAACATGTCGAAGAACTCAGAGACGTTGGCGACAATCGCCAGAGCGATGATGCTTCGCTGATGGCCCGTCAGGGGCCGGGAGTCGATCTGCTCCAAAGCGCTGCCGTGCTCCACCGACGGCGCCACGCGTCCTCTTGCTGTGCCCATATGCGACCCAATCTACGGGCAAGGACGGCCGCGTCGGGGACAGGCCCCGAGTGTGAGAGACACACGCGCTCACGCCTGTACTTGCCCGCCCCCACGGAAGCGGGAAGGATCACCCTTGACGCCCGCCCATGGATGCACCGCGATGCACCACCGTCACGGCGCCCGTGGCCACGGGCAAGACGCACCCTCATGCACAAGGAGTCCTCCGTTATGAGCGCTGAGCCGCTGCTCACCGACCTCGACCGTCAGACCATCGCGGTGTCCAAGGCCCTGGCCGCCGACGCCGTGGAGAAGGCGGGGTCGGGGCACCCCGGTACGCCGATCTCCCTGGCGGGAGTGGCGTGGCTGCTCTACCAGCGTGAGATGGTCCACGACCCGGCGGATCCGGGCTGGCTGGGACGCGACCGGTTCGTCCTGTCCATCGGGCACGCCTCGCTGATGCAGTACATCCAGCTGTTCCTGGCCGGCTACGACATCGACCTGGAGGGCTTCACGGCCTTCCGCACCCCGGCCGGCCTGCCGGGTCACCCCGAGTTCGGTGAGGTTGCCGGGGTGGAGACCACCACGGGCCCGCTGGGGGCGGGTTTCGCCAACGCGGTGGGCCTGGCGATGGCGGCGCGCCGCGAGCACGGGCTGCTCGACGCCGGCACCGCGCTGGGTGAGTCGGTCTTCGACCACTTCGTCTACACGGTCCTGGGCGACGGCTGCATGCAGGAGGGCGTGACCTCGGAGGCCGCCTCCCTGGCCGGCACCCAGCAGCTGGGCAACCTCATCGCCATCTACGACGACAACGACATCTCCATCGAGGGCAACACGGACATCGCCTTCACCGAGGACGTCTCGGCCCGCTTCGAGGCCTACGGCTGGCAGGTGCTCGACGTCGACTGGCGCACCGGCCCCGACGGCTACGCGGAGGACCTCCAGGCGCTGCACGAGGCCATCGTGGCGGCCCGCGCCGAGAGCGCGCGCCCGTCGCTGATCCGCCTGCACACGGTCATCGCCTGGCCCTGCCCGACCAAGCAGGGCCAGGCCTCCTCCCACGGCTCCAAGCTCGGGGCCGAGGAGATCGCCGGGCTCAAGCGGGCCCTGGGCCTGGACCCCGAGCAGAGCTTCATCCTTCCCCAGGACGTCGTCTCCCACGCCCGCACGCGGGCCGCCGACAACGCCCGGGCCGCCCGAGCGGGCTGGGAGGAGCGCTTCGCGACCTGGCAGCGGGCCAACCCCGCCGGCGCCGCGCTGCTGGAGCGTCTTGAGGCCCACCGCCTGCCCGAGGGCCTTGAGGAGGCCCTGCCGACCTGGGAGGTGGGTGAGTCCCTGGCCACCCGTGCGGCGTCGGGCAAGGTGCTCTCCGCCCTGGCCGGCGTGGTGCCCGAGCTGTGGGGCGGGTCGGCGGACCTGGCCGGCTCGAACAACACGACCATGGCCGGCGAGCCCTCCTTCCTGCCCGCCGCTCTGGCGCAGTCCGAGGGCGATGGGCCCTTCGGGCGCACCCTCCACTTCGGTGTGCGCGAGCACGCCATGGGCTCGATCCTCAACGGGATCGCCCTGGACGGGCTCACCCGCCCCTACGGGGGCACCTTCATGGTGTTCTCCGACTACATGCGCCCGGCCGTGCGCCTGGCGGCGCTCATGGGGATCGGTCCGGTCTTCGTGTGGTCCCACGACTCCATCGGGGTCGGTGAGGACGGCCCCACCCACCAGCCGATCGAGCACCTGGCGGCGCTGCGCGCGATCCCCGGCCTGGCTGTGGTGCGCCCCGGGGACGCCAACGAGACCGCCGCGGCCTGGGAGGAGATCCTGCGCCGTCACGATGAGCCGGCCGGCATCGCCCTGTCGCGTCAGAACCTCACCGTGAGCGCCTCCGCCGAGGCCGCCGCCGAGGGCGTGCGCCGCGGCGCCTACGTCCTGGCCGAGGCCACCGACGCCGATGGGCGCCAGACGGCCCCCGAGGTCGTCCTGATCGCCACCGGCTCCGAGGTCGGGGTGGCCGTGGCCGCCCGGGACATCCTTCAGGAGGAGGGCACCCCCACCAGGGTGGTCTCCGCCCCCTGCCTGGAGTGGTTCGCCCAGCAGGACGCCGCCTACCAGGACCAGGTGCTGCCGGCCGGCACCGCCAGGGTCGCCATCGAGGCGGGCATCGCCCTGGGCTGGCGCGAGATCGTTGGCGACGCCGGTGAGATCGTCTCCATCGACCACTACGGTTCCTCCGCCCCCGGCACCGCCCTGTTCAAGGAGTACGGCTTCACTGGGGACAACGTCGCCGAGCGGGCTCGCCAGGCGCTGGCCCGCACCCGCGGCTGACGCCCAGCGGCCTCACCGCCACCGAGCCGGGCATTTTTCGCGTAGCCCTACGGTATTTCTGTAGGGCTACGCGAAAAATGCCCGGCTCGACGTGTGGGGAATAGATGTCGGTGGACCCCGATACTCTCCGGTCATGCCCGCATCGAAGAATCCCAAGGCCCCCAAGGTCTCCTACTGCTGCACCGAGTGCGGCTGGTCCAGCCCCAAGTGGATGGGCCAGTGCCGCGAGTGCCGCGAGTGGGGAACCCTGGAGGAGACTCAGGTCTCCGGCTCCCCGGGCGGGGGTACCGGTGGCGCCCTGAGCGCCGGCGCCGTGCGGCCGACGGTGGCCGCCCGCCCCATCGGGGAGGTCAGCGCCACGGAGGCCCGGGCCCGCCCCACCGGGGTGGGCGAGCTGGACCGGGTTCTGGGCGGCGGGATCGTGCCGGGCGCCGTCGTGCTGCTGGCCGGCGAGCCCGGGGTCGGCAAGTCCACGCTGCTGCTCGACGTCGCCGCGAAGGCAGCCGCCGTGGCGCGCGAGCGCGGGGACGGGCCGGTCCTCTACGTCACCGGGGAGGAGTCGGCCTCGCAGGTGCGGCTGCGGGCCGAGCGCATCGACGCCCTGGATCCCGGGCTGCTCCTGGCCGCGGAGACCGAGCTGGGGGCCCTGCTGGGGCACGTGGAGGCGGCCGGTCCCTCCCTGCTGGTGGTGGACTCGGTCCAGACCATCGCCTCGGCGCAGGTCGAGGGCAGTGTCGGGGGCGTCACCCAGGTGCGGGCCGTGGCCGGCGCACTCATCGCGGTGGCCAAGGAGCGCAACATCCCGGTGCTGCTCGTGGGTCACGTCACCAAGGACGGCGGGATCGCCGGGCCCCGGGTCCTGGAGCACCTGGTTGACGTCGTCACCCAGTTCGAGGGGGACCGCCACGCCCGCCTGCGGCTGCTGCGGGCCGTCAAGAACCGCTACGGCCCCACCGATGAGGTCGGCTGCTTCGACCTGGGTGAGCGGGGCATCGTGGGGCTGGCGGACCCCTCGGGCCTGTTCCTGTCCGCCGCCCGCTCCGAGGTTCCGGGCACCTGCGCCACCGTGACCCTGGAGGGGCGCCGCCCCATGCCGGTGGAGATCCAGGCGCTCGTGGCCCCCACCAACGCCGGCTCCCCGCGGCGCACCACCTCCGGGGTGGACCACTCGCGCACGGCCATGGCGCTGGCCGTCCTCAGTGCCCGGCTGCGGGTGGATACCTCCAGCGCGGACGTCTACGTCTCCACCGTGGGCGGGGCGCGCGCCGTCGAGCCGGCCACGGACCTGGCCGTAGCCATCTCCGTGGTCTCGGCCGCGCGCAACCTGCCCACGCCCGCCGGCTTGGTGGCCTTCGGCGAGGTGGGGCTCACCGGTGAGGTGCGGGCCACCGTCGGCATCCAGCGGCGCCTGGCGGAGGCCTCGCGTCTCGGCTTCGACCGGGCGATCGTGCCGCTGGCGGGCTCGGCCGAGCTGCGCGAGGTCGCCGGGATGCAGGTGCTGCCGGTGGCGCACGTGGGTGAGGCCATGGGGGCGGCGCTCCCGCGCGGCTGACAGGACAGCACGCCAACATGGGCAGCACGGCCAACGCAGGCAATGCAGACGAACCCCGGGGTGAGGGGCGGACAGGGTGCCGAGCAGCCGACGTGTCCGCCATGGACTCGCCGGGCGGCGTCAACAGACCGACTGGTCCAGTGTGGGAAGGCCCTCTCCGAAGGTCGGCCCGCCTGCCGATACCATGGGGGCATGAGCACCGGGGTGTGCGCTCACCTGGATGCTGTGAGACCCGAAGGCCCTCAGCACGGTCCGCGCCCCGGCAGGCTCACTGTGCGATCCCTCCCCCCAGGACACCGCGAGATCAGGAGAGATGATGATCGAGGCCGCTGGCCAGCTGCACGAGACGCTTGCGCTCGTCGCTCCCGGCACCGTCCTTCGTGACGGCCTGGAGCGGATCCTGCGCGGACGTACCGGGGCGATCATCGTGCTGGGCTTCGACCCGGTGGTGGAGGCCATCTCCTCGGGCGGCTTCCACCTCGACGTCGAGCTCTCCGCGGCCCGCCTGCGTGAGCTGGCCAAGATGGACGGCGGCGTCGTCGTTGACATGGACACCGCCCGGATCCGGCGTGCCAACGTCCAGCTGCTGCCCAACGCCTCGATCCAGACCTCGGAGACGGGTATGCGTCACCGCACCGCCGAGCGCGTGGCCCGCCAGACCGGGTACCCGGTCATCTCCGTGAGCCAGTCCATGCGGATCATCTCCCTGTACGTCGACGGCAAGCGCCATGTCCTGGAGCCCAGCGAGTCGATCCTGGCCAGCGCCAACCAGGCCCTGTCCGCCCTGGAGCGATACAAGGCCCGCCTCGACCAGACCTCCGCCGGCCTGGACTCCCTAGAGATCGAGGACCTCGTCACCGTCCGTGACGTCACCTCGGTGCTTCAGCTCATGGAGATGGTTCGCCGCATCTCCGCCGACATCGACTCCTACGTCCTGGAGCTGGGCACCGACGGGCGCCTCCTGGCCCTCCAGGTCGAGGAGCTCACCCGGGGCCTGCTCGCCGAGCACGGCTTCCTCCTGGAGGACTACCTGCCCGAGGGACTGGACACGGCCACCGTCGATGCGCGCCTGAAGTGGGTGGGCTCCCCCGCCCTCCTGGACCTGGCGATGGTGGCGCGCTCCATGGGCCTGGGCGGCATCGACGGCCAGGACCTGGACGCTCAGGTCTCCCCGCGCGGCCTGCGGATCCTCTCCAAGATCCCGCGTCTGCCGGTGGTGACGGCGCGCGCCGTCGTCGAGCAGTGGGGGTCCCTGCAGGGGGTCCTTGGAGCCACCATCGAGGAGCTCGAGGCCGTCGATGGCGTGGGCGCGCAGCGGGCCCGGACCCTGCGCGACGGGCTGTCACGGCTGGCGGAGATCTCCGTCGTCGAGCGCTACTCCTGAGCTGCCCGGTGGCGAGGCCTTGACGCCCCGCCCGGATCCACCCGGCCGCAGAAGGCCCTCAGCTGACGACGAAGACCCGGTCCTCAGTGAGGTCCTTGCCCCCCATGACGAAGCGGAAACGGTAGGTCCCTGCCCCCGCGGCGCTGCCCGGGGCGGTCTGCGCCTGGCCCGCTGAAGGGCTCGCAGAGGAGGAGGCAGTGGCACTCGGGCTCGACGTCGGGGAGGCCGATGCGCCGGCCGAAGCAGCCGGGGAGGCCGGTGCAGCGGTGGCCGCCGCGCAGTCGGAGGTGGCCGCGTTGCCGTTCCAGGTCACGGTGACCTCGGCGCCCTTGCCCGCCGGCAGGAGGAGGGCCCGCTCGGTCTGGCCCACGGGACACGTCAGGGAGTCCCACACCTGCTGAGAGCCCGAGGAGACCCTCACCCCCAGGGTCTGGCTGCCGACGTCGATCAGGCAGGGCACCTGGCCGCTGTTGACCAGGGAGATGGAGAAGGTCGCCCCGGCACCGACACCGACGGACTCGGGCCCCTGCACCGTGCTCGACAGGGCCGAGGGGTCGCACTTACCCGGCGTGGGGTAGACGGTGTGCACCTGAGCGGCGGCGCGCTCCTCATCCTGGGTGCGGATGGTGTTGCGGGCCCAGAGGTAGCCGACAACGATGGTCACGATGAGCAGCAGGAGGATCAGCAGGACTCCGCCCAGCACCAGGGCACGGCGCAGACCGTAGCGGGGCTGTGGCGGGACCGGCTTGCGCAGGCGCCCGCTGCGGGGCTGGTCCGGCCTCTGTGGGATCGAGTCGGGGGCGCCGGTCAGTCGCCCGCCGCCGACGCGGGCCCACTGGAGGCCCGCACCCCAGCCGTTTTTTCGGCGACGATCGGAGCGGGCGGCCTGAGTCGAGCTCGTCCGGGCGGAGCGGGCGGTTCCCGGAGCGGCCTGCCGTGAGCGGGACGTCGAGGTCCCCTGGCCGCCCTGGGGGGACCTGCGGTTCTTGCCGGCCTGGGCCGGCGTGCCCGAGTGTTCGCCGGTGGGCCTGCCCGTCTGCCCCGAGTGCAGGGGGTGTCCGGTGGACTTGGCGCCTGAAGCGCGGCCGCTGCGTCCCTTGGCCTGGGAGGATCTGGGCGCCCCGCCGGAGCGGGCTGAGGCCGACTGTCCGGCACCCGACCGCGGCCCGCCGCCGGAACCACCCTGCCGGTGGGGCCGGGACTGGGAGCCCGAGGAGGAACGCCCCGATGAGGAGCCTGCGCCGCGACGGGCCGAGCCTCGTCGTCCTGCGCTTTCCCCATGGTTGCGTCCGCGTCCTTTGGCCATGGTCACGACTCTACCGGCGCCACGGCCCCGGGCCCGTGAGCGCCCCGCCCCGGCGATGCGCAGGCCCGTGAGACCTTCGTCGTTGTCCGCGCGGGGCCGACGCCGGCTGCCCGGCGCCGCACGGGTTCCGAGGGCCGGTCCCCCACCGCCCTGTGCTTCCCCGGCCGTCCGGCGGGGCGGTACGCGGATCGGTGGGCGGTTAGGGGAGGCGGTAGGTGGCGCCGTCGTCGTCGGTGGCGATGAGCCCGTCGGCCAGGAGGGTGGCCAGGGCGCGCACCGGCTGCTGGGGATCGGGGGCTCCGCCGGAGGCTCGCGCCCCCGCCCTGGCGGCGCAGGCCATGAGCTCACCGGCCTCGACGCACCGCCCGTCGGGGGCCTTGCGCAGGCGGGCCATGACCAGCCCGCGGGCCTGGCGGTCGGTGCCGTGCCAGGTCTGAGTGCGACGTCGGCCCGCGTGGATGTCCGCGGGACGGCCGGCAGCCAGCCAGGCACAGCTCGCCCGCCACGGGCAGGCCCCGCAGTCCGGCTCGCGGGCGGTGCACACCAGGGCGCCGAGCTCCATGACGGCCACCGACCAGTGAGCGGCGGTGGTGTCGTCGTCGGGCAGCAGGCTCAGTGCCCGCTCACGCTCGGCCCGGTTGAGGCTGGGGGCGGGAAGGGCTTGACCTGCGACAACGCGGGCCAGGACCCGCCTGACATTCGTGTCCAGCACGAGGGCGCGCCGGCCGTGGGCGAAGGCCAGGACCGCGCCGGCCGTGTACTCCCCCACCCCGGGCAGGGCCAGAAGGGCGTCCAGGTCATCGGGTAGGACGCCGCCGTGCTGCTCGACGACGCTGCGGGCGCACTCGATGAGCCGCAGGGCCCGGCGCGGGTAGCCCAGGCGCCCCCAGACCCGCAGCACCTCAGCGGTGGGGGCCTGGGCGAGCTCGGTGGGGCCGGGCCAGCGCCGTATCCACTCCTGCCAGGCGGGGACGACACGGGTCACCGGGGTCTGCTGGCTCATGACCTCCGAGACGAGGACCTCCCACGGGGTCGTATCAGGACGGCGCCACGGCAGGTCGCGGGCGTGGGCGTCATACCAGGCCATGACGTCCTGCGCCGAGGGCTCGGCCGGATCGGCAGGCGGCGCCGGCTTGGCCGAGGTCGCAGCGGTGAGCGTGTCGTCAAGGGCGGGGCGGGCGGGCACGGGGGACACCGTAGCGGCAAGACCTTGGGTGGGGCCGGATACCTTCGTCACCAGCCGGCGAGAATCGTCGCACTCCCGCGCGTTCGTACCGTAGGCCTCCGATTCGTACCCTTACCCTACGAACCCGAGGCTTAACCTACGAACGCACGGGCGTACCCGGTGATGAGCATGGTGAAGCCGAGCGTGGAATCGTTCCCGCTGCCAACGATCGTCTTGAGCCCGGACGCCAGGAGCAGCAGCCCGACGGCGCCACACAGGACGAGCACGATCCAGCCGGACCCGGTTGCGGCGGTACGGCGGACCAACCTGTCGGTCACCGGCACAGCGGGTGCTCGCCCGGGACGACGCACCGGAGGCATGGACGTCTGAGCCTCGGGGACTCCCCGGAGCGCAGCAACGGGAACGGGGACCGGAGAGGCCGATGGCTGCTGTGCTCGATCGGCCGTCGTTCGATCGACCACCGCCACCCCGGCCGTACCCGGCCGAGTCGTACTGACCGGGTGCCCCCTGAGGAGCGCCCCCACCGTAGGGGGCGGGTCGGCTCCCGGGCTGGCGACAGGGAGCGGGCCGGCCGTAGGAAGAGCCTGTCGGTGGTTGCGTCATGGGAACCTCTTCATCAAGGCGGTCCGCGCCAGATCGCGGGCGGTGGGGTGCCGTGAGCGTATTCCACACCGACCGCGACCGCACCGCCTCCAAGGGGCCGGCCCTCCCCATGGACCGAGAGTGCTGGAGGAGGCTGCGCGTCCTCGACGTCCGTACCCGCCCCGAGTCAGGGACGGTTCAGGCCCTGACGGCGCTCCTGACGCTCCCGGGCCCCCTGCTGGATACCCAGGACGCCGTTGAGCTCAACGTACTCGCCCGTCTCCTGGGTGTATCCGCGCGCGACGGCCCACTCCCAGATGCGGTCCAGCTCGGCAGTGCCCTTTGCCTCCAGCGCCTGGCCACTGACACCGGACCAGGTCAGACCGGCCAGGGTGACGGCCCTGCCGTCGGGGTCGACGACATGACCCTCGGCGTGACGAATCTGAACCCTGCCTGCGGCGGCACTCAGGGCCGCCGGTGCGCCGGAGACCTTGACGAACAGCCCCGTGCGCGACCGGGGCCAGGGGACGTCGCGGCCCCTGCCGCCGGCCCCGATGTGGATGCCGGTGGCGTCGAACACCGTACGCACCGACATGAGGAACAGGATGCCGAGCAGCAGGAACAACCCGAGGAGCAGCAGGATGAAGAAGACCCCGATCGTGCCCTTGTCCCCGAGATGAATGAGATTCCAGACCGCACCGGCCAGGCACACCAGCCCAAAACCGCCGCCCACGAGGAACTGGATACGGCTGGCGGTCGTCGCCGTGGACTTGAGAACCAGCCTGTCCTGATCCACGGGGATGGGGCCGAGCCGGGAGGGCTGGTACTCGTACTGCGGGGCCGAGGAGGACTGCTGCGCGCCCGCGACGCCGTAGGAAGCCGGCTGAGTCCCTGCGGGCTGTCCAGTCTGCTGAGCGTACTGGGCCTGAGGACCGGGGTGACCGTACTGACCGGCAGCGGTCTGATTCGTCTGGCCGTACTGAGCCTGAGGTCCGGGGACACCGGCTTGACCGTGCTGGTTCTGCTGGGCGGGATCGCCGTACTGACCGTACTGGCCGTACTGACCGGGCTGACTGTAGGGGCCGTTGACCGGTGGCTGGCTCATGAGCACTTTCCTCACAGGTTCTTGGATGTACGGGAATACGACAAGACCTCGTCAGGCTACCGCAACGCCTCCCCGATGCAGCCCCGGCAGAACTCCCCATCGCTCCTTGGCCGCCCTCGGCGGCTATCTGCCACCGGTGAGACGGCGCAGCGCCCTCACCCGCGGGGACCATGTCGCGGGACGGATGACCGTGCCGGTGGTCTCACGTTCGGCGTTGTCAAAGAGGTCCTCGACGACGGCGTCGTGCAGGGGCTCAACCACGGCCGAGAACATGAGCCGCATGGCGCCACGGGTACGGCCGATGAGGACGTGGCGAATGCGGGTGCGTTTCTCGTCCAGGGCGTCAAGGCTCAGCTCGTGGGCACCGATGATCCCTGTTCGCGGACGGAAGGTGAACCGCACTCGCCGGCCGGGCTCGTACTCGCTGACGTAGTAGCGGATGGCTCCGTGGCCGCCGTCGGCTCCCAGCGCCAGTGGCCGGTCCAGGACCATCGGCGGCCAGTACCGCGAGGGCCAGAGTCGATCACCCTCCTGCCCGAGCCCGTTGAGCAGGGCGCCCAGGGGCTCGAGCGAAGCGTTGATGACGCGTTCATGAACGTTGCGGATCATGGATGCTCCTCCACGGTTATCGCATGGCTGTCGCACAGTTGTCGGCCTTGTCCAACAGGATCGCACCCAACCATGAGATCACACGGGACCGCGGCCCGCCGCAGCGAAGCGCACCCGGCCCACCCAGGGCGGTCAGCTCACAGGTGCAGGAGCATGCGGGCGTTGCCCAGGGTGTTGGGCTTGACCCGGGCCAGGTCGAGGAACTCAGCCAGGCCGTCGTCGTGGGAGCGCAGCATCTCGGCGAAGACGTCCATACCCACCGGGGTACCCTCGATGGGCACGAAGCCGTGGGCCCCGAAGAAGGGCTCCTCGAAGGTCAGGCAGAACACCCGCTTGAGCCCCATCTCCCGGGCCTGCGCGATGAGCTCACGCAGGATGGCCGACCCCAGTCCGGTCCCCACGGCGTCGGGATGGACGGCCAGGGTACGCACCTCGGCGAGGTCATCCCACATGACGTGCAACGCCCCACAGCCCACGATCCTGGGCTCGGCCGGCGCCTCTCCGCCGTCTGCCCCACCGGGCTCGGCGTCGCCGGGGATCTCCTCGGCGACGATGAACTCCTGGATGTCCTCGAAGTAGGAGATGAGGTCCTTGGAGACCAGGACGCGCCGCTCGGCGTAGGGACGCACCAGCTCAGCGATGGGGCGCACGTCCGCCGGGCGCGCCGGGCGCAGGACGCGGCGGGAGTCGTCGACCCCGTAGATCTCGGCCCGACGTGTCGTCCGGCCGGCGAGCAGGTGTTCATGTGTCATGACAGCAGTGCTGTTCATCGTTGTCCGCATTCAGTTAGGGCTCAGTTCTGGTCTTGGGCCCCGTGAGCCGGCGCTCCACCGGCGACGCCGGAGCCGCGAGCAGACCGCAGCGCGATCCGGGCCCACATCCTGCCACGTTCGCGGCTCATCGAGAACCGCCTCCCGTCTGGCCCCGGACCTCGGCGAGCTCCAGGACGGCGCGGGCGGTGGCGTCGTCGACGATGAGATCGGTAGCGGTCCGGGCGCGCAGCGCGGCCAGCAGGGCGCGGGCCTTGCCGGTTCCCGCAGCCACGCACAGGCGGCGCGGAATCCGGGCGAGCTGGGCGGGAGTCGGGCCGGTGGCCCGGGCGTTGAGGGTGACGTCGCGCCAGGAGCCGTCGGCACGCAACAGGACGGTGCACACGTCCCCCACCACGTTCTGGCGGCGCAGGACGGCCTGGTCCCGCGCCGTGAGGTGGCCACCCTCATAGACCTGGGAGGGCAGGGCCCCGTTGAGGGCATCGAGGGCGCCGACGCCGAAGACGGCCAGGCTCGCACGCCGCGCCACCGACAGGACCCGCTTGACCGAGCGCTCCGACCACATGGCCTCGCGGGCGGCCACATGGTCGAAGAAGGCCGGCACCGGGAAAGAGATCGTGCGCGCCCCCAGCGACATGCGCATCTGGGAGAGCACCTCACCGGCGCTGGGCCCCTCACGCATGGGATCCGAGGCGCCGTTGAGCTGGACAACGGTCAGCCCCGGCACGGGCCGCGAGGGCAGGGCGGCGCTGACCTCCGACATGGTGGTGCCCCAGGCGACGCCGACGACGACGCCTCCTGCGCCGACGTCCCGGCCCGCCCCGCCGGCCGCGCCGCGGTTCTCGCCCTCGAGGCCACCCGACTCAGGCGCACCGGCGCCTTCGGCCCCGCCCTGCTCGGCCAGGGCCCCGATAAGGTCGACCATGTGCGCGGCGGCGACGGAGGCGACCTGCTGGAGACGGTGGATCTCCGTGGTGCCCTCGCGCACCGGGACGATATGCGTGCGGACCCCGAAGACCTGCGCCATCCGCCCCTCCAGAGAGCCGGCGCCACCGGGCTGGACCAGGCTGACCCGCACGACGCCCTCCTGGCGGGCACGCGCCAGGAGCCGGGAGACGGTGGAGCGGGACACCCCCAGGTGGTGGGCGATCACCTCCATCGTCTCGCCCTGGACGTAGTACATGGAGGCCGCCTCGTAGGCGCGCAGGAGGCCACCGGGGTCGGCGGTACTCGCCGCGCCCCCGACGGCGTCAGAAGCGGTTCTGCCAGTCACGTCATCCTCCTTCTCCTCTTATCGACGACGGTGCCGTTCCACACAGCCGTCCCGTGCGGCGGGAGGGCACCGAGCCTCCCGGACACGACATCAGACGTCCCGGCGAGGAGGACTGTACGCACAGATCAGCGGACATTCTTGTGGATACCTCAAAAGCCGTCTGCACATTAGTGCACGCACCTTGCGCATTCTCCCACACGCGGCGGACAGTGGTGTCCGACACCACAGACGGGCCGTGCGAGCGCGACGGAACACGTCGAGCCCCGGCGCCGGAAGCCGGGCCCCGACCTGCATCCGACCCGGCACCCCGGTCAACGCCGACCGGCCCCGCACAGCCTCACCAGTTTCGACCTCACGACACGTAGGAGCCCAGGAGCCATGACCTCCACCCGCAAGCCCTCCTCCAAGAAGACCCCCTCCCGCAGCTCCGGCCCGGCCGGCCCCGCCGCCCCCTCCTACCCCGCACCCATCCAGGACACCGCGCTCAACGCCGCCCAGCGCGAGCGCGCTCTGGAGGAGATGACCTCGGCCGAGGGCCTGGACGTCCTCGTCGTCGGCGGAGGCGTCACCGGCGCCGGCATCGCCCTGGACGCGGCGGCCCGCGGCCTGCGCACCGGCATCGTGGAGATGGGCGACTGGGCCTCGGGCACCTCCTCGTGGTCCTCCAAGCTCGTCCACGGCGGCCTGCGCTACCTCTACCAGCTCAACTTCGCCCTCGTGCACGAGGCCCTCACCGAGCGCGGCCGCCTGCTGAGCACCACCGCACCGCACCTGGTCAAGGCCCAGCCCTTCCTGTGGCCGCTCAAGCACCACTACGAGCGCTCCTACTCCGCCGTCGGCGTGGGCATGTACGACGCCCTGGCCCTGGCCGGCGCCCGCGGCCGCAAGACCGTGCCGATCCAGCGTCACCTGGGCCGCAAGGGCACCTCCGCCCTGGCCCCCTCCCTGGACACCAGCGGCCTGGCCGGCTCCATCCGCTTCTTCGACGCCCGGGTCGACGACGCCCGCCTGGTCATCGACCTGGTGCGTACCGCCGTCGGCCTGGGGGCGCTGGCCGCCAACCGCACGAAGGTCACCGGCTTCCTCACCGACGAGCGCGGCCACGTCCACGGCGCCCGCGTCACCGACCTGGCCACCGGCACCGCCCACGAGATCCGGGCCAAGCGCACCATCAACGCCGCCGGCGTGTGGACCGAGGACGTCCAGGACCTGGCCACCGACGCGGGCGGCCTGAAGGTCCTGGCCTCCAAGGGCATCCACATCGTGGTCCCCAAGGAGGCCATCGACGCCGAGACCGGCGTCTTCCTGCGCACCGAGAAGTCCGTCCTGTTCATCATCCCCTGGCCCGAGTACTGGGTCATCGGCACCACCGACACCCCCTGGGACCTGGACGTCTCCAAGCCCGTGGCCACCGCCACCGACGTCGACTACATCCTCGAGCACGCCAACTCCGTGCTGTCGCGGCCCATCACCCGCGATGACATCATCGGCGTCTACGCGGGCCTGCGCCCCCTGCTCCAGCCCAAGCTCAAGCCGGGCGCTCAGGCCGCCTCCACGAAGGTCTCCCGCGAGCACACGGTCACCCGCATCGCCCCGGGGCTGACCGCCATCGCCGGCGGCAAGCTGACCACCTACCGGGTCATGGCCTCCGACGCCGTCGACCACGCCCTGGGCGAGGCCCTGTCCCACGCCCACCCCTGCGCCACGCAGGAGCTGCCCCTGGTGGGTGCGGCCGGCTACCACGCCCTGGCAAAGCGGGCCGGACGGATCGCCGGTGAGCGCGGCTGGACCCTGGAGAGGGTCACCCACCTGCTGGACCGCTACGGCGACGAGACCCCGGCCCTGCTTCAGGCCATCGACGACGCCGACCCCGAGGAGCGCCTGGGCGAGCCGCTGGCGGAGGCCCCCACCTACCTGCGCGCCGAGGTCGTCTGGGCCGTCACCCACGAGGGCGCCGAGAGCCTCGACGACGTCCTGCTGCGCCGCGTGCGCCTGGACCTCTCGCACCGCGACCGGGGCCTGGCCGCCGCCGACGAGATCCTGGCGATCATAGCACCGCTGCTGAACTGGTCGGACAAGGACGTCGCCGCCCAGAAGGAGGCCTACGCTCAGCGCGTGGCCCAGATCGCCGCGGCCGAGGCCGAGCTGACCGACGCCGCCGCGGTGGCGCACATCACTGAGCCGATCTAGTCTCCTGTGGGCCGAGCGGACCGCACCCGGTGCCGCTCGGTCCACAGGCTCCCCGCGGTGCCCGCAGATTCCGGCGGAGGCGGGCACCGCGACCACCCAACCACCGCCGACGAACCGGACCTCGCAGTCCCGATTGAACCCGCACACCGTCGTGCAGAAAGAGAGCCGCACATGTCTGCGAGCCTGACCCAGATCTTCGCCTCGGAGGCCCTGGGGACATTCCTTCTCATCCTTCTGGGCTGCGGCGTCGTCGCCGGTGTCGCGCTGCCCGGCTCCAAGGCCAAGGACGGCGGCTGGATCGTCATCACCATGGCCTGGGGTCTGGCGGTCTTCGTGGGCGTCTACGCCGCCTACAAGACCGGCGCGCACCTCAACCCGGCCGTCACCATCGGTCTGGCGGTCGCCGGACGGGACCTGGCCGAGGGAATCCCCGCCTCGGCGACCACCATCCTGGTTTACTTCGCCGCCCAGATGGTGGGCGCCATCCTGGGCGCCACCGCCGTGTGGCTGTCCTACAAGAAGCAGTTCGACCAGAAGGCCGACGCCGCCGCCAAGCTCGGCGTGTTCGCCACCGGCCCGGCGGTGCGCTCCTACGGATGGAACGTCGTGACCGAGGCCGTGGGCACCTTCGTGCTGCTGGCCTGGATCATCGCCTCGGGCAAGACCCCCTCGGGCCTGGGCCCGCTGGCCGTGGCCCTGGTCATCGTCGTCATCGGTCTGAGCCTGGGCGGCCCCACCGGCTACGCCATCAACCCGGCCCGTGACCTGGGCCCGCGCATCGCACACGCCCTCCTGCCGATCCCCGGCAAGGGCGACTCGGACTGGGCCTACTCCTGGGTCCCGGTCGTCGGCCCGATCATCGGCGCCGTCGCCGCCGGGCTCATCGTCCCCCACATCGCCGGACTGTTCTGAGCCCGGCTCCTCCCCTCATACACAGTCACAGCCCCTCACAACGCAGTGAAAGGACATTTCCTTGAGCCCCAACAGCACAGCTGACAGCGACGAGAAGAAGTACGTCCTGGCCATCGACCAGGGCACGACCTCCTCACGCGCCATCCTGTTCAACCACGACGGCGAGATCGTCGCCGTCGACCAGAAGGAGCACGAGCAGATCTTCCCGCGTGCCGGCTGGGTCGAGCACGACGCGAACGAGATCTGGGACAACATCCGCTCCGTCGTCGGCGAGGTGCTCGCCAAGGCACAGATCAACCGCCACGAGATCGCCTCGGTGGGTATCACCAACCAGCGTGAGAGCGCCGTCGTGTGGGACAAGAACACCGGCGAGCCCGTCTACAACGTCATCGTCTGGCAGGACACCCGCACCCAGAAGATCTGCGACCGCCTGGCCGGCGAGGATGGCCCGGACAAGTACAAGGACCGCGTCGGCCTGGGACTGGCCACCTACTTCGCCGGCCCCAAGGTCGCCTGGATCCTGGAGAACGTCGCGGGCGCCCGCGAGCGTGCCGAGGCCGGCGACCTCCTCATGGGCACCATGGACACCTGGACGCTGTGGAACCTCACCGGCGGGGTCAACGGCGGGGTGCACGCCACGGACGTCACCAACGCCTCGCGCACGATGCTCATGAACATCGACACCCTGGACTGGAACCCCGAGATCTGCGCGGACATGGGCATCCCCGTCTCCATGCTCCCCGAGATCCGTCCCTCCTCGGGCGTCTTCGGATACGGCCGCAAGAACGGTCTGCTGGTGGACACCCCCATCAGCGGCATCCTCGGCGACCAGCAGGCGGCCACCTTCGGGCAGGCCTGCTTCGAGAAGGGCCAGGCCAAGAACACCTACGGCACCGGCTGCTTCATGCTCATGAACACGGGCACCACCCCGGTGCGCAGTGAGAACGGGCTGCTGACCACCGTGTGCTACCAGATCGGGGACGAGCCGGCCGTCTACGCCCTGGAGGGCTCGATCGCCGTGGCCGGCTCGCTGGTGCAGTGGCTGCGCGACAACCTGGGCATCATCGCCGACTCCAAGGACATCGAGGCCCTGGCCTCCAGCGTCGAGGACAACGGCGGGGCCTACTTCGTGCCGGCCTTCTCCGGGCTGTTCGCCCCGCACTGGCGCCCTGACGCCCGCGGCGCCCTGGTGGGTCTGACCCGTTACGTCAACAAGGCGCACATCGCCCGGGCCGTGGAGGAGTCGACCGCCTACCAGACCCGCGAGGTCCTCGAGGCCATGAACGCCGACTCCGGGCAGGCCCTGACCGAGCTCAAGGTCGACGGCGGCATGACCCGCGACGAGCTGCTCATGCAGTTCCAGGCCGACCAGGTGGGTGTGCCCGTGGTGCGCCCGAAGGTCGCCGAGACCACGGCGCTGGGGGCCGCCTACGCCTCCGGTATCGCGGTGGGCTTCTGGTCGGGCACCCAGGACGTCATCGACAACTGGGCCGAGGACAAGCGCTGGGAGCCGACCATGGAGGAGGCCGAGCGCGAGCGGCTCTTCCGCAACTGGAACAAGGCCGTCCAGCGCACCCTGGACTGGGTCGACGAGGACGTCGTCGAGTAGCAGCGGTCCCGCAGCACCCCGCCGCCGGCGGATCCCGTGTCCCCACGGGTCCGCCGGCGGCGCCGTTTCGCGCCTTACCACGTCCCGGGCGGCTGGTGTTCGGCCTTCCCCCGCAGATCTGTCACGGACGGCGACTTTTACCCCGCACGCCCGCCCGCCTCGCCAAGACCTCTCACACATCTACGCAGGTCAGCGCACTTCCGTCTGGGAGTGACCCTCAGAACCGGGATGAGAACCGAATGAAAAGTCGCCAATCGTGACACGGCGAGGGTTCCCGGGTCCCCACCTAGTCCTGACATACACTGCCGAGCCCCTTGAATGATCGGTAGATTCCTGGGTGGACCCGCCTGAGCTGCGGGGCCCGTCCCGTTCCCGTTGCGAGGAGTCCCCTATGACGGCTCATCCGTCCAGCTCCCACCCTTACCCGACCACGCAGCCCCCCTCCGCCTCGACGCCGGCACTGCCCGTCGATGCCTCCGACGAGCTCTCCGGTGCCGGCGCCGCCACCGGCTCAGCCGGCGCCCCCGCGGGCGCACGGATTCTCGAGCGGATCGAGTGGGCCGACGTCGTGCGCATCGCGGCGGTGGGCCTGGCGGCGCTGGGTGCCTGGATCGCGGAAGCGGCGGGCACGCCCGGCTGGGTGGTGGGCGCCGTCGGGGCGGTGGTGCTGGCGGTGGGCTGCTGGCCGCTCCTGATCGAGGCGGCGGGCGATCTGCGCGAGCGGCGCATGAGCATGGAGCTCTCAATGCTGCTGGCCATCGTGGCGGCCGCCGCCATTGGCGAGTGGGTGACCGCCCTGGCCGTGACGGTCTTCGCGCTGTGCGCCGAGGTCCTGGAGGAGCTGTCCATGGATCGGGGGCGCGATGCCCTGACCGATCTCATGTCCTTCCTGCCGCAGACCGCGCGGGTGGTGGGAGCCCCCGAGGCCGCTGAGGCCGCTGATTCCGCCGAGTCCTCGCAGTCCTCCGGGGTCACTGAGGTCTCCCTGGACGAGGTGCGCCCGGGGCAGGTCATCGCCCTGAGTCCCGGGGGCCGGGTACCGGTCGACGGCGTCGTGCGCAGCGGCCGGGCCGACGTCGACCAGTCCCGGATCACCGGGGAGGCGCTGCCCGTGCAGGTCGGGCCAGGTGACCGGGTCCCGGCCGGCTCCATCACCCGCGGCGCCCTGGAGCTCGAGGTGGAGCGGGTCGGCGAGGAGTCCTCCTACGGGCGGATCGTGGCCGCGGTGCGTCACGCCCAGTCGTCGCGCGCGCCGGTCCAGCGCCTGGCCGACCGGCTGGCGGCCCGTATCGTCTACCTGGCGCTGGCGGCGGCCCTGGTCACCTTCCTGGCCACCCGGGACGTGCGGGCCACGATCTCGGTCATCATCGTGGCCGGGGCCTGCGGGGTGGCCGCGGGCACTCCCCTGGCGGTCCTGGCGGCCATCGCCCGCGCCGCCCGCTGCGGGGCCTTCGTCAAGGACGGCACTCACCTGGAGCAGCTCTCCGCGGTGGACACGGTGGTGGTGGACAAGACCGGGACCCTCACCGTCGGGGAGCCCCGGGTCGTGAGCGTCCGCCCCACCGAGGCCGCCGCCGGGGAGGACGAGGTGCTGGCCCTGGCGGCCGCGGCGGAGTGGAACTCCGAGCACCCCATCGGCCGGGCCATCTACGCCGAGGCCGCCGTGCGCGACCTGACGGTGCCGGTGCCCGGCGACGTCGCCTACTCCCCCGGAGCCGGCGTGAGCACCCACGTCGAAGGGCGCCGGATCACCGTGGGGCGCTGCCGGGGGCAGGGGCACCAACCGGGGCGGGACACTGACGGCTGCGAGGACGAGGCCGCCCTGAGCACCGAGTCCGACCCGGAGGCGCCGTCGGCCACCTCAGTGGTGGAGGTGCGGGCCGATGAACAGCTCCTGGGTACCATCGCCCTGGCCGACAGGCTGCGCCAAGGCGCGGCCACCGCCGTGCGCGACCTGGGTGACATGGGCCTGGAGATCCTCATGCTCACCGGCGACTCGGCCGCCTCTGCGCGCCACGTGGCCGGTCTGCTCGGTCTGAGCGAGGAGCAGGTGCGCGCCGACCTGCTGCCCACCGACAAGGAGGAGGTCATCGACTCGCTGCGCCGGGCGGGCAAGCGGGTGGCCATGGTGGGCGACGGCGTCAACGACGCCCCCGCCCTGGGCGCCGCTGACGTCGGCATCGCCATGGGCACCGGCACGGACGTGGCCCGCGAGGCCGGGGACGTGGTCCTCGTGGGCTCAGCCCCGGCCGACCTGGTCGAGACCGTGCGGGTGGCCCGCAGGGCCCGGCGCATCATCATGGTGAACTTCGTGGGCACGGTGGTGGTCGACGTCGTCGGCATGATCGCCGCCGGGCTGGGGCTGCTGGGGCCGGTGGCCGCGGCCCTCGTGCACGTCGTCTCCGAATCGGCCTTCATCCTCAACTCGGCCCGACTGGTGCCCCGCCGCACCCGCAGGCGCTGAGTCGGCCGACCACCGACACCGGCCGCAGCACCCGCGCCCCCACTTTCACCCGGAAGAATGCGCGAAGACGGCGCACGGCCCCCGCATATGGTGCACAAGTCACCGTCTCCATGGCATGATCGTTGGGCCTTAGTACCCAGGACGCAGCAGCGCGGCTGCCAGCCCGGCCCTGCTGACGACCTGGACGACCCCATTAGTACTCACAGTGGAGTAGCCATGACGCCAGCCGTCCTGTCAGCCCTGCCGATGCATCCGGCACCGCTCGCCCCAGCCTTGGCGGGACTGCCCGCCACCTTCACGCCGTCGACCACCGCCGTGGGAGGCAACGTCTACCTCACCGCCGCCGTGGGCCTGCTGCCGCTGGTGGTGTTCTTCGTCCTCATGGGCGTGTTCAAGGTGGCCACTCACTGGTGCGCCCTCATCTCCCTGGTGATCGCCGCCGTCACCGCGGTCGTCCTGTTCCACATGCCGGTAGGCATGACGGTCATGAGCGCCACCCAGGGCATGGCGCTGGGATTCGTCCCGATCATCTACATCATTATCGCGGCCGTGTGGCTCTACAACCTCACTGACGTCTCGGGTCGTTCCAAGGATCTCAAGGCCGTGTTCAACGTGATCGGCAAGGGCGATATGCGCGCCCAGGCCCTCATCGTGGCCTTCTCCTTCTGCGGCCTGCTCGAGGGGCTGGCCGGCTTCGGCGCCCCGGTGGCCATCGCCGCCGCCATGGTGGCGACCCTGGGCCTGCCCAAGCTCAAGGCGGCCGTCGTCGTCATGGTCGGTAACGCCATCAACGTGGGCTTCGGCGCCATGGCCATTCCCACCACGACGGCCGGCAAGCTCGGCGGTCAGGACCCGGTGACGGTCGCCACCGCCATGGGGCACCTGACCTGGGTGTTCTGCGCCTTCATCCCGCTCCTGCTGCTGTTCATCCTCGACGGCGCGCGCGGCGTCAAGCAGCTGTGGCCGCTGGCGATCGTGGCGGGGCTGGCCACCGGGGTGGGTCACTTCTTCACCCCCTCGATCTCCTACGAGCTCACCGCCGTGCTGGCCTCCCTGCTGGGCCTGGCCGCCTCCTACGTCTTCCTGCTGGTGTGGACCCCGACAACCCCTGAGGAGTACCGCTCCCAGGTGGCCGCCGACGACGCCCCCGACCGCGAGCGCGTCATCCTGGCCCTGCTGCCCTACATCCTGGTGGTGGTCATCATCGCCACGACCAAGCTGTGGACCCTGGGCATCAACCTCGACAAGGCCTTCAAGGCCACCGACCTGCCCCTGAAGTGGCCCGGCGTCTACGGCCAGCTCCTCAACGCCAAGGGCGAGGCCTCCAAGAGCGCCATCTACAACCTTCAGACCCTGTCCAACCCGGGCACCTGGATCTTCCTGACCGCCATCATCGTCACCTTCATCTACGCGGCGCGCTCGGTGCCGGGCAAGTTCGAGATGAGCGTGAGCAAGGGCTTCGCCACACTGGCCAAGACCTGCTACACGCTGCGCATGGCGATCCTGACGATCGCGGCCGTCATGGCCCTGGCCTACGTCATGAACTTCTCCGGCCAGACCTCCGCGATCGGTGCGGCCCTGGCCGCCACGGGCGCCGCCTACGCCTTCCTCTCCCCGGCCCTGGGCTGGGTGGGGACCGCCGTGGCCGGCTCGGCGACGAGCGCGGGCGCCCTGTTCGCCAACCTGCAGGCCACCGCCGCCCAAGGGGCCGGCCTCGACCCGAAGATCCTGCTGGCCGCCAACACCATCGGAGGCGGCCTGGGCAAGATCGTCTCCCCACAGAACCTGGCCATCGCCTCAACCGCGGTGGACGCCCCCGGAACAGACGCCGAAATCCTCAAGAAAGCAGCCCCCTACTCCATCGGGCTACTGCTGGTACTGGGCACCCTGGTGTTCCTGGCCTCCCAGGTGGGGCTGGGCGTCTGAGACCGCTCGAGCCTGACTCCCACCTGCGGCGCCCCCGGATCCTTCGCGATTCCGGGGGCGCCGTACGTGTCCCCGCGCCTGCGACGTCGGATCGGGGACGTCCTTCCCACCCGAGGACTGCGTTCTCCCACCGACGACTGCGCCCCAGCGCGCGCATTGTGGAGGCAAACGCAGTCCTCGCCGCGAAAGTACGTCCTCGATGTCGGTGGCAGCGGCAGCAACAGCCACGGACAGCTCGAGGTCGATGCCTGGCCCCTCACCTGAACCCAGCACGGTCCACGGGCGTCGCGGGCAGTTCTGTGTGAGGCACCAAGCCTCTTTGCGGGTGTTCCTGATGAGTCTCATCGCGCTGTGGACAGGGCGGAGCGGCGCCAGTCATAATGGCAGGGAGCCACCCGGGTGCTAGCCGGGCGACTCCCCTAGCAAGCAGTCAGCCTCAGCTGAACCACTTGCTCAGGGCATCCACCAGGACACCAACGGCCCGGATCAGGCGAGCGATAGCGGTCAAGACTCCGCTCACCTTCCGGGCCGTTACCTTGCCCCGGCGGACTTTCGCGTTCCGGCCTTTCGGCTTGGACACGGCCCTCACCTCCTTCCCAGCTCCTCTCCTCCCCGGCCAGGACACTGCACGTGTTCCAGGGGAAGGAGCCGAAGGAAGGCGCCCTCAATCATGCCAGCCGGCACTGACGTCCTGAGCTCGGCCCTACCGCAGTTGTGGGTCTCGTAGCTGCACATTCCCTCTGGGTCTTGTGCATCTCACGCAGTCGCCGACGTCCTCGCGGGCATCGCAGGTCCTACAGACCGCGCAGTACCAGGCCCGGCCCTGATCGCAGCCGGCCGATCACGCCGTCGGGCCCCGTCGGTGGAGCGTTGAGCAGGTCGAGGGCCAGCCCGTTGACGAGGGCCGTCACCAGGTGTGGCCCTGGCGGCCACGGGTGCCCTGTTCGCCAACCTGCAGGCCACCGCCGCCC
>NZ_KV811037.1:1234-10784 GCF_001812965.1 Actinomyces sp. HMSC075C01 | reverse complement strand
GGCCATCGCCTCAACCGCGGTGGACGCCCCCGGATCCTTCGCGATTCGGGGGGCGCCGTGCGCGCACCCGCGCTGCGACGTCGGATCGGGGACGTCCTTCCCACCCGAGGACTGCGTTCTCCCACCGACGACTGCGCCCCAGCACTCACATTCTGACGGCAAACGCAGTCCTCGCCACAAAAGTACGTTCTCGACGGCGTCGGCCACGCTCCCATCAGCGCCTCCCCGACCCCCACCACGGATAAGGGCAGTGATGCATGACGCAATCCACATCTAGGACTTACCTCCCACACGCCGAGGGCGTCCCCCGCCCAGCTCGCCCTGACCCCCCACAGATCCGCACCGCCTCAAGGGAAAACCCACCTCCGAGAGCGGAACCAACCGACCGGGAGAGCACCGTCGTCAGATGAGTGCCACCTCAGGGCCGTAGCCTGAGACGCAGCCGAGGCCGCATCACGTCCTGCTACGAGGCAGGTGAGTCAGGGCGGTCCTCGTGACAGTCTCAGCTACGACGTCGTGGAGGCATATCGTGCGAATCGCCCTTTTCGCCACCTGTCTTGCGGACACCATGTTCCCGCAGGCAGCGCAGGCAACCGTCACCATCCTGGAGAGGCTCGGCCACCAGGTCTGCTTCCCCGAGGGACAGGTCTGCTGCGGCCAGATGCACGCCAACACCGGCTACTTCAAGCAGGCCGCCAAGATCACCCGCAACCACGTGGAGACCTTCTCCCCCGTGCTCGACGGCGAGTGGGACGCCATCGTCATCCCCTCGGGATCGTGCACCGGCGCGGCCCGTCACGAGCAGGGCCTCGTGGCCGAGCACGTGGGCGACACGGCCCTGGCCAAGAGGGTCGAGCAGATCGCCGCACACACCTACGACCTCACCGAGCTGCTCATCGACGTCCTGGGCACCGAGGACGTGGGCGCCTACTTCCCCCACACGGTCACCTACCACCCCACCTGCCACTCGCTGCGCGTCGCCAAGGTCGCCGACCGCCCCTACCGCCTCCTCAAGGCCGTCGAGGCCCTCACCCTCATCGACCTGCCCGACGCCGAGGTCTGCTGCGGATTCGGCGGCACCTTCTCCATGAAGAACTCCGAGACCTCCACCGCGATGCTCGCCGACAAGATGAGCAACGTGATGTCCACGCGCGCCGAGGTCCTGTGCGCCGGCGACTACTCCTGCCTCATGCACATCGGTGGTGGCTTGTCCCGCGTCAACTCCGGGGTGCGCATCATGCACCTGGCCGAGATCCTGGCCTCCACCAAGGACGCGCCCTTCGAAGGCAACATCTCCTTCGCCCCCAAGTACGTCCAGCACACCGGTAACTCTCAGCACACACAGGCGGTGGCACGATGACACAGGTATTTCTCGGCATGCCCCACACGGGCGGGTGGCGCACCGAGGTCGAGCAGCCCGAGGACACGCTGCGCTGGGGGCCCACCTTCCCCGAGGGCGCGCACAAGACGCTGGCCAACACCCAGATGCGCCGCAACCTGGGTCACGCCACGCGCACCATCCGCTCCAAGCGCGCCCAGCGCGTGGCCGAGATGCCCGACTGGGAGGACCTGCGCAACGCCGCCGAGGCCGTCAAGTTCGAGGTGGCCTCGCGTCTGCCCGAGCTGCTGGAGCAGTTCGAGGCCAACGTGACCGCCCGCGGCGGAATCGTCCACTGGGCGCGTGACGCCGCCGAGGCCAACCGGATCATCACCGACATCATCGCCTCCAAGGGCGTTGACGACATCGTCAAGGTCAAGTCGATGGCCACCCAGGAGACGAACCTCAACGAGTACCTGGCCGACCGGGGCATCACCGCCCACGAGACGGACCTGGCCGAGATGATCGTCCAGCTGGCCGACGACATGCCCTCGCACATTGTGGTCCCGGCCATCCACCGCAACCGCTCCGAGGTGCGCGGCATCTTCCTGGACCGCATGGAGGACGCCCCCGCGGACCTGTCCGACGACCCCAAGGAGCTCACGGCCGCGGCCCGCTCGCACCTGCGCAACAAGTTCCTGCACGCCTCGGTGGCCGTCTCCGGCACCAACATGGGCGTGGCAGAGACCGGCACGGTCTCGATCTTCGAGTCCGAGGGCAACGGGCGCATGTGCCTGACCCTGCCGGACACGCTCATCACCCTCATGGGGATCGAGAAGCTGGTGCCCCGGTTCCAGGACGTGGAGATCTTCTCCCAGCTCCTGCCGCGCTCGGCCACCGGTGAGCGCATGAACCCCTACACCTCCATGTGGACGGGCGTCACCGAGGGCGACGGCCCCAAGGAGTTCCACCTGGTGCTCATGGACAACGGGCGCACCAAGACCCTGGCCGACCCGGTGGGCCGCCAGGCCCTGGCCTGCATCCGCTGCGGGTCGTGCATGAACATCTGCCCCGTCTACCAGCACACCGGTGGACACGCCTACGGCTCGGTCTACCCCGGCCCGATCGGCTCGATCATCACCCCTCAGCTCACGCAGGGGCTGGCCGACGACGACCCGGTCCACACCCTGCCCTTCGCCTCCTCCCTGTGCGGGGCCTGCGGTGAGGTGTGCCCGGTCAAGATCGACATCCCCACGATCCTGGTCCACCTGCGGGCCCGCTCCGTGGACGTCAAGCGCCGCATGGTGCCGGACGTGTGGGACGTGGCCATGAACGTCTCGGCCCCGGTGATGTCGAAGAGCTCGCTGTGGGAGGCCGCCTCGCAGACGGTCAAGGCCTCGGCGCTGTTGGGCGGCAAGGACGGCAAGATCGGCGCCCTGCCCTTCCCGGCCTCCCTGTGGACCGGGGCGCGAGACCTTCCGGTGGCCCCCTCGGAGACCTTCCGCCAGTGGTGGAGGCGCACCCACCCCGAGGGCGAGACCCCTCTGAGCCAGGTCGCCGGCGCCCAGACCGGCCGCGGCCACGCGGACGGCTTCCCGGCCGATCCGCCGCCGTCTCCCGGAAAGCCGGTGTCCGGCAGCGCGAGCGCCGACGGCGAGCCCACCCCGGCCGCGCTGGACGCACGCTCGGCCATCAACAACCCTGAGCCGATCGCCCCGGAGGCATCCGCCCCCCAGGCCCCGGCCGGCTCGACCAGCGAGGAGGAGCTGTGATGGATGCGAAGTCCGCGATCCTGGCCCGCGCCCGCGACGCGATCTCGCGGTCCCAGACCCGACCGGTGGGGCCGATCCCGCGCAACTACATCCGCTCCGGGGACAATCCCCCCGGCTCCAAGCCCGTGGTTGACGAGATGATCGAGAAGCTCGAGGACTACTCGGCCGAGGTCATCGTCGCCCCCAAGGACGCGGCGATCCTGGATGCCATTGACGAGCTGCTCGGTGAGGCGCGCTCCGTCGTCGTCCCCGCCGGACTGCCTGAGTCCTACAAGGAGGCGGCGGCCCGCAACGGCCGGACCGTGGTGGAGGACTCCCGTCAGGAGTCCATCGCCACCCTCGACCTCAATGAGATCGACGCCGTGCTGACCTGCTCGCGTGTGGGCATCTCGATCTCGGGGACGATCATCCTCGACGGCGAGCCGGACCAGGGCCGCCGGGCCATCTCGCTGGTGCCGGACAAGCACGTCGTGGTCCTGGAGCGCGAGTCGATCATGCCGACGGTGCCGCAGGCCGTTGACGTCCTGGGCGAGCACCCCACGCGCCCGATGACGTGGATCGCCGGCGGCTCGGCCACCAGCGACATCGAGCTGGTGCGCGTCAACGGCGTGCACGGCCCGCGCAACCTGCGCGTCGTCATCGCCCACTGAGGTTCATCAAGCCCGCCCGCACTCCGCGTCGCCCGATTGCTCACTGCTCGGGCGGCGCGGAGTTTTGTCGGCTCTTCCCTGCTCCCGCAAGGATGTCGGCGAGCTGAGGCGGGGAGCAGGACGGGCGGGTGAAGCCGCTCGGGGCAGACGCACATCAGTTTTCCATGAAGGAGTAGTTGACTGGCGGCAGCGCGGAAAGGACCTCTTCTTGACCATCTCACTGACTGAGTCACCCCTGGCCCCCGACTACGACCGGTCCGCCATGACCACCGGGATCGCCCACATCGGTGTGGGCGGCTTTCACCGCGCCCACGAGGCCGCCTACCTCGACAGGCTCATGCGCCGACGCGCCGGGTCCGGCCCCCGTGGCGGCGGGCGGGCCACCGCACCGGGCGGCTCCTGCCTGGAATGGGGGATCTGCGGCGTCGGCCTGTTACCCGGTGACGCCCGGATGCGCGACGTGCTGGCGGCTCAGGACCACCTCTACACCCTCATCCGCAAGCACCCCGGTGGGCTGCGCGATCCGGCGGTCATCGGCTCGATCCACACCTACCTCTTCGCCCCCGACGACCCCGAGGCCGTCCTGGCCCTCCTGAGCGCGCCGACCACCCGGATCGTCTCACTGACGGTCACCGAGGGCGGCTACAACGTCGACGACGCCACCGGCGCGTTCCGCACCGAGGCACCCGGAGCCGCCCACGACGCCGAGCACCCGGGCGAGCCGACGACCGCCTTCGGCTACATCGTTGAGGCGCTGCGGCGTCGTCGGGAGGCAGGGATCCCGCCGCTGACGGTCATGAGCTGCGACAACCTGCCCGGTAACGGGAAGGTGGCCCGCACGGCGGTGGTCTGCCAGGCCGCGATGAGCGACCCCGAGCTGGCGGAATGGATCGACGGGAACGTCGCCTTCCCCAACTGCATGGTGGACCGCATCACCCCGCGCACCACGCAGGCCGACATCGCCGAGCTGCGGCAGGCACTCGGTGTTGAGGACGCCTGGCCGGTGGTCTGCGAGCCCTTCACCCAGTGGGTGCTCGAGGACGACTTCCCCACCGGGCGGCCCCCGTGGGAGGAGGTCGGGGTGCACATGGTCGACGACGTCGTCCCCTACGAGCTCATGAAGCTGCGTCTGCTCAACGCCTCCCACCAGGGGCTGGCCCACTGGGGGCGGCTGCTGGGGATCGAGTACGCGCACGAGGCCGCAGCCGATGCGGATATCGCCGCCTGGGTGAGGGCCTATCTTGAGCGGGAGGCGCGCGCGACACTGCGCTCGGTGCCGGGAATCGACCTGGACGACTACATCAGCACGCTCTTCAAGCGCTTCACCAACGAGGCGATCGCAGACACACTTTCCCGCCTGGCCCAGGACGCCTCCAGCCGGATGCCGAAGTTCGTCCTGGGCACGGTGCGCGACAACCTCACTGCCGGCGGGCCGATCCGACTGGGGACCGCGATGGTGGCGGCCTGGGCGCTGGGCGATGAGGGCGTCGACGACAACGGCGGCGAGATCGTCGTCGACGACCCGCTGGCCGACGAGCTGCTACTTCTGGCTGCCGCGCAGAAGTCCGGCCACGAGACGGCCTTCATCTCCCACGAGGGAGTCTTCGGGGACCTGGCGACCAACGAGCGCTTCCGGCGCACCTTCGTCGAGGAGCTGGATGCCCTGCGACGTGAGGGTGCGCGGGCGCGTCTGCGCGCCCTGGCCGGCCGCACCCGGGCGGCCTAGCCCGGGCTGTCGTCCCCGGCCGTCGTCCTGCGGTCGGAGCCACGCGCACCCCATCGCGTGGATTGTCCCCCGCCGTCGAACCGACGCCGCTGCACCGGAGACTAGCGCTCCGCAGAGATTACGCCCACCACCAAGGTTGCTTAGGCTAACCTTGTTTCAGTGACCTTTGTCCCATAGCATGAGGTGGTTCGTGGGCCTCAGGGCCGGCCACGGGTGCCGGTCGCGTCCCACGAGCACTCCGCGCTGCGCGGAGCGTCCAGAATCCGACTCACCGATGAGGTTCCTATGGTCAAGCGCCAGCTGCCCAACCCGAGCGAGATCTTCGAGCTGCTCCACTTCAAGACGCCCGAGCTCAATCCCAGGCGTCGACGCCTCGACGCTGCACTGACCACCTGGGACCTGCGCAAGATCGCCAAGCGCCGCACTCCGGCCGCGGCCTTCGACTACACCGACGGCGCCGCAGAGGGCGAGATCTCCCTGCGTCGCGCCCGCCAGGCCTTCCGCGACATCGAGTTCCACCCCGACATCCTGCACCCGGCCATCGACGTCGACACCTCCTGCGAGATCCTGGGCGGACGCTCGGCCATGCCCTTCGGCATCGCACCCACCGGCTTCACCCGCCTCATGCAGACCGAGGGCGAGGTCGCCGGGGCCGGGGCCGCCGGCGCCGCCGGGATCCCCTTCACCCTGTCCACGTTGGGCACCGCCTCCATCGAGGACGTCAAGGCCGCCAACCCTCACGGGCGCAACTGGTTCCAGCTCTACGTCATGCGCCGGCGCGAGATCTCCTACGGGCTGGTCGAGCGCGCCGCGGCGGCCGGCTTCGACACCCTCATGTTCACCGTGGACACCCCCGTGGCCGGGGCCCGCCTGCGCGACAAGCGCAACGGCTTCTCCATCCCGCCCCAGATCACGGCCGGCACCGTCCTCAACGCGATCCCCCGCCCGTGGTGGTGGTTCGACTTCCTGACCACGCCCAAGCTGGAGTTCGCCTCCCTGAAGTCGACCGGCGGCACCGTAGGCGAGCTGCTCGACAACGCCATGGACCCCACCATCAGCGACGAGGACCTCAAGGTCATCCGCTCCATGTGGCCGGGCAAGATCGTCATCAAGGGCGTCCAGACGGTGGAGGACTCCAAGCGCCTCATCGACCTGGGCGTCGACGGCGTCCTGCTGTCCAACCACGGCGGGCGCCAGCTCGACCGCGCCCCCGTCCCCTTCCGCCTCCTGCCCGAGGTGGTCCGTGAGGTCGGCAAGGATGCCACGATCATGGTGGACACCGGCATCATGAACGGCGCCGACGTCGTGGCCGCCGTCGCCCTGGGCGCGAAGTTCGGGCTCGTGGGCCGCGCCTACCTCTATGGCCTCATGGCCGGCGGGCGCGAGGGCGTGGACCGCATGATCGAGATCCTCTCCGACGAGGTCATCCGCACCATGAAGCTCCTGGGGGTCTCCAGCCTGGCCGAGCTCGAGCCGCGCCACGTCACCCAGCTGACCCGTCTGACCCCGGTGCGCCCGAGCGTCAAGGCCACATCCGACGCCCTGGCCCGCTGAGGGCCCCGGCCCGCGCAGCCCTGCCGACCTGCCCCTCCGCACGTCGTGAGAGGAGTCCCCGTCATCCGCCCGGCGCGGCGGCACCCGGCGGCCCCGGAGAAGAGCCCCCAGCGGTCGCCTTCCGGGGCCGCCGTCGTCTGGCCGAGAGTCGGAAGCATGCCGGAAACAGGCCGGGCACTATGGTCGTGGCACCATCATTTCTGTCCTCGGCGACAGGTCTGTGCCTCCTCACATCAGACGGAACGCCCGGCGCCCTGGATCACCCCTACCCCCCGCTGCTGACCGGCTGGCTGCGCGAGCACCACGGCTACCACGCCGGCTTCTTCTCAGCCGCCGTCGGCATGGCCTTCGCCCTGGGCGCCTTCATCTACGGCCGCCACAAGCTCTCCGCCTTCGCCTTCACCGTTCCCAACCCCATCCGCCCCCAGGAGCGCCGGCGGCTGCTGCTGGGCGCCCTCGGCGTCCTGGTCGCCGTCGGCGCCGTCGTGGCCGCCCTCCAGGCAGTCACCGGCAACCTGGTGACCACTGTCGCCACGGCGGGACTGCTCGTGCCGGTCGGTGCGGCCGTGGCCTACTTCGTGGTCATGTTCCGCTCCCCGAAGGTCACCACCCCCGAGCGCACCCACCTGCGCGCCTACATCCCCCTGTGGATCGGCGCAGTCCTGTTCTTCATGATCACCGAGCAGGCGGCCGGCAAGATGGCCACCTTCGCCGACTCCAACACGGATCTGCGGCTGCCCCTCTTCGGCTGGTCGATCACCGCGGAGGCCTATCAGTCGGTCAACCCCGCAGCGATCGTGATCCTGGCCCCGCTGATCGGCATGCTCTTCACCCGACGGGCGGGCCGGTTCCCCTCCACCATCATGAAGTTCGTCATCGCGGTGCTCATCGTGGGGCTCTCGGCGCTCATGCTGGGCTACGGCTTCCAGATCTGGCCGAGAGGCCAGCACCTGTCCCCCTGGTGGTTCCTGGCGCTGGTCTACGTCATCCAGACCGTCGCCGAGCTCTTCCTGACCCCCGGTCGGGCTGGCCACGACGACCGCCCTGGCACCCAAGAGCTTCGCCTCCCAGGCGATGGGGCTGTGGTGGCTCAGCGTCGCCACCGGACAGGGCGTGGCCGGGTTCGTCATCGCCCAGACCGAGGACGCCTCCGACGCCACCTACTACTACGGCCTGGGCGTGGCCACACTGCTCATGGCCCTGGTGCTGTTCGCCGTCGCCCCGTGGACCCAACGGCAGATGGCCGACGTCGAGGTCACCGCGCAGGACTAGGCGCGGCTGGACCAGGCACGGCTGGGCCGCCGCGAGTTCGTAGGTTAAGCCTCGGGTTCGTAGGGTAAAGGTACGAACGCGAGGACTAACATACGACCGCGCGACTCCGACTGCCGCCGGCGGAGCCCAGAGGGGGGTCCATGAGCATCATCCCGGACTCACCGACCTCGTTGGTCGCTTAGCGCAGCCGCCCTCGCGTCCTCCCGAAGTAATCGCACGGTCAGGGTAGGGTGCACAGGTACCTGCGGTTCTTGCCGGACACTGACGGTCCGGCGGCACACCTCACCCGACCACAGGAAGAGAGAGTCTCATGTCAACGACCCCGGCTCCCGTCGAGGACGGTCTCGATACCGGTCGGATGATCACCAGCCGGTGGCGCCCCACCACCCTGCGCACGACGCCATCAAAGGAGGACCAAGGGCTGTTCGGCCACCCCCGGGGACTTCCCTGGATGCTCAACGTGGAGATGTGGGAACGCTTCTCCTACTACGGCATGCGCGCCATCCTGCTCTACTTCATCACCGACACCGTGGCCGAAGGCGGCCTGGGCCTGAGCAACAACTCCGGGCATGTCATCCTGGCCTCCTACAGCGCGGCCGTCTACCTGCTGGCCATCCCCGGGGGCATCTTCGCCGACCGCATCATCGGGCCCTGGCTGTCCACCCTCTACGGCGGCGTCGTCATCATGGCCGGCCACATCTGCCTGTCCATTCCCGCGCCCGCCCTCGCCTGGACGGGGATTGTGCTGGTGGCTGTGGGCACCGGCTTCATCAAGCCGAACCTGTCCACGATCGTCGGGGGTCTCTACGATGACGACGACCCGCGGCGCGACGCCGGATTCCAGCTGTTCTACATGTCGGTCAACCTCGGATCACTGGCGTCTCCACTGGTGACCGGCTGGCTGCGCGAGCACTACGGCTACCACGCCGGCTTCTTCTCAGCCGCCGTCGGCATGGGGGTGGCCCTGATCGCCTTCATCTACGGCCGCCACAAGCTCTCCGCCTTCGCCTTCACCGTTCCCAACCCCATCCGCCCCCAGGAGCGCCGGAGCTTCGTACTCGCCTCGCTCCTGACCGTGGTGGCCGCGGCCGCACTCGTCTCGGTCCTCAACGTCCTGACCGGCAGCCTGCTCGACGCCATCTCCACGACCATGCTCATCATCCCCGCCGGTGCCGCCCTGGGCTACTTCGTCCTCATGTTCCGCTCCCCCAAGGTCACGGCCCGCGAGCGCACCCACCTGCGCGCCTACATCCCCCTG
>NZ_KV811037.1:357-1134 GCF_001812965.1 Actinomyces sp. HMSC075C01 | reverse complement strand
CCTTCGCCAAGGACAACACCGACGGCCGCATCCCGTGGCTCGGCTGGGCCATCACCCCCGAGACCTACCAGTCCATCAACCCGGCCACGATCGTCATCCTGGCCCCATTCATCGGCTGGCTCTTCACCCGGCGGGCGGGCCGGTTCCCCTCCACCATCATGAAGTTCGCCATCTCGGTACTCATCATCGGAGGATCGGCCTTCATCCTGGGCTACGGCTTCCAGATCTGGCCGGGCGGCGCGAAGCTGTCCCCCTGGTGGTTCCTGGCGGTGGTCTTCATCATCCAGACCGTCGCCGAGCTCTTCCTGTCCCCGGTGGGCCTGTCCACGACGTCGGCGCTGGCACCCAAGAGCTTCGCCTCCCAGACGATGAGCCTGTGGCTGCTGACGACGGCCACCGGCCAGGGGCTGGCCGGCTTCATCATCTCCAGGACGGAGAACGTCGCGAACTCCACCTACTACTACGGCCTGGGGGCCGTGACGGTCGCCGTGGCCATCATCCTGTTCATCGTCGCCCCGTGGACGGAGCGGAAGATGGCCGACGTCGGGGTCACGGTGCGGGACTAGGCGCGGCTGGGCCGCCGCGAGTTCGTAGGTTAAGTCTCGGGTTCGTAGGGTAAAGGTACTGTGCTGTCTCCTCACTTCTGAGACATCTGAGTGTCATGACTTCTGAGACACTCGCTCGGGCGGGAAGCCGGGGCAGGCTGGTGGTCCTGAAGACGGCGATGCGCGGAGGGAAGAGGGCTGGCAGGTCGCTGGTGTCCATGGTGCTGACATC
>NZ_KV811037.1:0-257 GCF_001812965.1 Actinomyces sp. HMSC075C01 | reverse complement strand
AGAAGAACCGCAGGATTCCAACGATCCCCGCTGGAAACATTGACGGCAGGCTCGTTCATGTCAGCGCTGTGGACACCGGGCCGCGCAGGAGCGAGTCCAGGGTTCTTGGTGGCACAGCCCGGCGCCTGCACCACAGGCCCTCCTGCACCGCTCCCTGACCGCCGTCTGTGCGGGGCCCGGTGGTCATGGTCCGACGCCGGCTCCGCCCCGAGTCGGCCCGAGCCGGCCCGAGTCGGTCTACTCCACGAGGGTCGGGA
>NZ_KV811036.1:42628-104146 GCF_001812965.1 Actinomyces sp. HMSC075C01 | reverse complement strand
GCCTGCTCCACCGCACGATGGAGCAGGCACCTCTTGCTTTCTCGCGGCGAGATCTGCTCATGCGAGGGCCCTCAGCCGTTCGTCAGACGGACGCCAGCAGGTCGCTGCCCGTCGTCACGGTGAGCCCTCGCTCCAGCAGCGAGCGCACGCCTCCTTCCAAGGCGGTGAACAGGGCTTCGGAAGGCTGCGTGCGCCCGTCGTGGCACAGCACCACCGACCCGGCGCTGGCAGTGTCCTTGACGGCGGCGGCCTCCGCCGTCGAGGGCGTGTGAACGCTCCACAGCAACAGGTCCATCCTCTTGAGCGAGGCGACCATCATGGCCGGCGCGTCAACCCGGCCGTAGGGAGGCCGCCACAGGCGCGGAGACGGTGCTCCTGCCGCCATGATCGCCTCACGTGTTCGGTCCACCGAGTCGCTCAGCTCGGAGAAGCCCACGCCGTAGACATCCGTGTGCACCCAGTTGTGGACCGCGACCTCGTGCCCCTCGGCGACCTCCCGTGCGATCAGCTCGGGGTGGGTCTCTACCGCGGACCCCAGGACGAAGAAGGTGGCCCGTACGTGCAACCTCGCCAGCATGTCGAGCACGAGTGGAGTCCAGCGGGGGTCTGGTCCGTCGTCAAAGGTCAGCGCCAGCTTCCTGGATTCCCCGCCGGTCTGGAACACCACTCGCGTCCCGAGCGCGTTGCCGGGGCTCGCGGGGCGAGGGGCGGTTCGTGCCGTGGGGGAGAGGTGGGTGTCCCGCCAGTGAGTGACTCCTGCACCGGCGCCCGCGCCGAGCAGGCCCGTTGCCGTTGCCAGGGCGGCTGTTCCCAGGAGACCTCGTCGGCTCTCGCGAGGAGCGGGACTCGACTGTGAATCGGTTGATGGAGGGGACTCGGTGTCCCTGGCTCCATCATCCGGCAGGCTCGTGGTCGTCACCGGCATATCGTAGAGCGATCCTGACGTGCCCCTGAACTTCGCGTCGGAACGTTGCAGAAGCGCGACGGAATCCAACCGGATCATACCGTATCAATCGATAATCGGGGCATCCTCGGTAGGATGCCCGCGTGACGAACTTTCCCGCGCTGAAGACCCCCGGCCCCCTCGCTGATGGCACCATGCGCATCACTCCCCTGGGGGGCCTGGGAGAGGTTGGCCGCAACATGACCGTCTTCGAGCTGGACGGCAAGCTGCTCATCGTTGACTGCGGTGTGCTCTTCCCTGAGGAGGACCAGCCGGGCGTCGACCTCATCCTTCCCGACTTCTCCTCCATCGAGCACCGCATCGACGACGTCGTCGCCCTGGTCCTGACTCACGGGCACGAGGACCACATCGGGGGCGTGCCCTACCTGCTGCGCCTGCGTGAGGACATCCCCCTGGTGGGAAGCGAGCTCACGCTGGCCTTCGTGGAGGCCAAGCTCAAGGAGCACCGTATCCGCCCGGTGCTGCGCCAGGTCGTCGAGCACGAGGAGGTCTCCTACGACCCCTTCGACCTGGAGTTCGTGGCCGTCAACCACTCCATCCCCGACGCCATGGCCGTCATGATCCGCACCGATGCCGGCAACGTGCTGGCCACCGGTGACTTCAAGATGGACTCCCTGCCCATCGACGGGCGCATCACGGACCTGCGCTCCTTCGCCCGCTTCGGTGAGGAGGGCGTGGACCTGTTCTGCGTGGACTCCACGAACGCCGAGGTCCCGGGCATGGTGGGCCATGAGGGTGAGATCGGCCGGGTCCTGGACAACGTCTTCGCCGACTCCGACGGGCAGATCGTCGTGGCCTCCTTCGCCAGCCACGTCCACCGGGTCCAGCAGGTCCTCGACGCCGCCGCCCTGCACGACAGGCGGGTTGCCCTCGTGGGGCGCTCCATGGTGCGCAACATGGGAATCGCCGCCGAGCGCGGCTACCTCAAGGTCCCCGCAGGCGTCCTCATCGATGCCCGGGACATCACCTCGCTGCCCCCGCACGAGAGAGTCCTCATGGTCACCGGCTCGCAGGGAGAGCCCATGGCGGCCCTGTCCCGGATGGCCCACTCCGAGCACCGCAGCGTCACCATCGAGCCCGGGGACACCGTCATCTTCGCCTCCTCCCTCATCCCCGGCAACGAGAACTCCGTCTTCCGGGTCATCAATCAGCTCATGCGGCTGGGCGCGCGCGTGGTCCACCAGGGCAACGCCAAGGTCCACGTCTCCGGGCACGCCTCCTCCGAGGAGCTGCTCCACGTCTACAACATCGTCCAGCCCCGCAACGTCATGCCCATTCACGGTGAGATCCGTCATCTGGTGGCCAATGGCGGGCTCGCCGTCAAGACGGGAATCGCCCCGGAGCGGGTCATGCTGTGCGAGGACGGCGTGGCCGTTGATCTGGAGGGGGGAGCGGCCCGTATCGCCGGGCAGGTGCCCTGCGGCTACATCTACGTCGACGGCTCCTCAGTGGGGGAGATCGACGAGGCCGAGCTCAAGGACCGCCGCATCCTGGCGGAGGAGGGCTTCGTCTCGGTCTACGCCGTGGTGGAGACCACGACCGGCACGATTCTGGCCGGTCCCCATATCCAGGCGCGGGGTGTGGCCGAGGACGACTCGGTCTTCGAGGAGATCCTTCCCGATGTGACCGAGGCCCTGTCGGCCGCGCTGGAGACCGGCAAGGCGGACGCCTACTCCCTTCAGCAGGTCATGCGCCGCACCCTGGGGCGCTGGATCGGGCGCCGTCTCAGGCGCCGTCCCATGATCGTCCCGGTCGTCATCGAGGCGTAGCGGGAGGGCTCTCACTGCATGACTCTGTTCCGACCCGCATGCTTCATATCCACCGGATCCATCCTCATTGACATCCCCCTCCACGTCAGTCGCGTGCCGACGCCGGGAGGGGCGATCACCGGGGCGTCGTCGGGTCCGGTCGTCGGCGGCGGGTACACCGTGGTCTCGGCCGCAGCCAGGCAGGGTGTCCCCACCGCCCTGGCCGCCACCCTGGGGACCGGCCCCAACTCCGCGCGGGTGCGCGAGTCAATGCGCCTGGACCGGGTCGAGCTGCTTGTCGAGGAGCTCGTCGGGGACATCGGCACCTGCACCACTCTCATCGAGCCCTCCGGCAGACGCACCTTCATCACCACCGCGGGCGTCGAGGGGGAGCCTCAGCGCGAGGACCTTGAGAGCATCGACCTGAGAACCGGGGACTGGGTCTACGCCACCGGTTACGACCTGGCCCACTACACGAGCCGCGGCATCCTGGCCGACTGGCTCCTGTCGATCCCCGACGGCGTCGGGCTGGTGATCGACCTCGGTCCGGTCCAGCCCGACATCCCCGATCAGGTGCTTCTGCCGCTACTGAGGCGGGCAACGATACTGACCGGGAACGATCTGGAGATGGGGCGCCTCGAGAAGCGTCTGGGCGGCACGAGGGCCATCCGGCTGGCGTGTCCGCAGGCACTGATCGTCCACCGTACCGGCGTGAACGGCTGTGTTCTCCACCCGGTGGGCGGCGGGGCGATCGAGGTCCCCGGTTTCGTGCGTGAGGTCGTGGACACGACGGGGGCGGGAGACACGCATACCGGTGTCCTGGTCGCCGGCCTTCTTGACGGGCTCGACGTCGTCGAGGCGGCCAGGCGCGCCAACGCGGCCGCCGCCCACGCCGTTGCGTGCAGCGGCCCGGCCCAGGCCCCGCTACGCGAGGAGATCGATGAGTTCCTCCGGGCAGGCGATGAGAGGTCCTGACCGGTCCTGACCGGTCCTGGGGCCGCGCCTGCCCCGCCGCTTCAGGGGGTGAGCCCCGCACCGGGCCGCAGCACCGAGAAGGTGACATGTCTCCGGCCGGCACAGGCGGCGTGGCAAGGCCAATGACACCAAGAATCCGATAGTTTCTAGAGCATCATGGCCAATCGTCGCACCACGAGAACAGCTGCGTCCTCATCGGGAACCGGCAGAGGGCGTAATCGAGGCGGCTCCGCTTCAGGGACCGCTCCCCTCTCCGCACCCGGGACCGGGCCCTCCGGCGGGCGCTACCGTCGCACCGGCTGGGCCTTCCTCATCCTGGCCCTCGCAGCGGTGCTGGCACTGCGCGAGTGGTTCGGGATCTCCGGGGCCGCAGGTGACCTCCTGCACCACATCGCCGCGGGCCCCGTCGGTGTCCTGGGTATCTTCGTGCCCCCGCTCCTGGCGGCGCTGGGTATCGCCATGCTGCGGGTCCACAGCCTGGGGGCGGTGCACGCGCGGGTCTCGGTGGGCTGCCTGGGGCTGCTGACGGCTCTGACCGGAATGATCCAGGTCGGCAGCGGCAACCCGGCCCTCAAGAACAACATCGGTGGCCTGGAGAGTGCCGGAGGGCTGCTGGGATGGCTGGTGGGCTACCCCCTGGCGGCGCTGTTCTCCTCCGTGGGGGCCGTCATCCTGTTCCTCCTCCTGATCGCGTTCTCCGCCCTGGTCCTGTCCGGCAAGACCGTTGCCGAGATCCGTGACCTGCTGGAGCAGTACCGGGCTGCGGACGGTGACGGAGACTCCCACGGAGCCGATGGATCCGGTGACTCCCTGGCCCGGCGCCTGCTCGGACGGGTGCGTCGAGGCACCGGGCGGGCCGGCGCCTCGGGCGGGGACTCGGATCAGACGGCGCTCCTGGACTCCTACGATGGCGACGAGCCCTTCCGTTCCGCCCTGGAGGTGGAGGAGTCGTCCTCTCGCAAGCGTGGCAGCGGCCGGCGTAAGCGCTCGTCCGACCGGGAGGCCCAGCAGGCCTCGACCACCGAGCTCTTCGAGCCGGGCGGCGATCACGGCGCTCACTCCGGGGGCGAGGACTTCGTCATCCCGGACGTGGGCGAGGAGACCGACGTCATCGCCTCCCCGGCGCCCTCAGCCGCGTCCGCCACCCGGAGCAGGCCCGCCGGCCCGGCAGGTGGCCCCGCGGCCTCCGGCCCGGCCGCAGGGGGGCAGCGCAAACCCTCGTCCGCCAAGCGCCCCGTCCCGCAGGCACCCTCGCAGTCACCGTCCGGTTTCGACGCCGTCACCGAGGAGACCCCCGAGGTCGCCCTCGAGGAGCCCGACCTCGCCGACCAGATCGCCATGAGCGACCTGGGCAACATGTCGTTGCCTGACGGCTCGACCTACACCCTGCCCGAGGACGCGCTGCTCGGTCCAGGACCGGGACACTCCACCCGCACCCCCGCTAACGACGCCATCGTCGAGGCTCTGCAGAACGTCTTCGCCGAGTTCAACGTGGACGCCACGGTCACCGGCTACACGCGCGGTCCTCAGGTCACCCGCTACGAGGTCCACCGGGGCCGGGGGGTCAACGTCTCCCGGATCACGGGGCTGGAGAAGAACATCGCCTACGCGGTGGCCTCCGACGAGATCCGCCTGCTCACCCCCATTCCGGGCAAGAGCGCCATCGGCATCGAGATCCCCAACAGCGACCGGGAGATGGTCAAGCTCGGCGACGTCCTGCGCTCCCAGGCCGCGCGCAAGCAGGCGCACCCGCTGGTGGTCGGGCTGGGCAAGAACGTCGAGGGCGACTACGTCGTCACCAACCTGGCCAAGACCCCGCACCTGCTGGTGGCCGGTCAGACCGGATCGGGTAAGTCCTCCTTCGTCAACTCGATGATCACCTCGATCATGATGCGCGCCACGCCTGAGGAGGTGCGCATGGTGCTGGTGGACCCCAAGCGGGTGGAGCTGACCATCTACGAGGGCATCCCCCACCTCATCACCCCGATCATCACCTCCCCGAAGAAGGCGGCCGAGGCTCTGGAGTGGGTGGTGCGCGAGATGGACGCCCGCTACGACGACCTGGCCTCCTTCGGCTTCAAGCACATCGACGACTTCAACAAGGCGGTGCGGGCCGGAGAGGTCCAGCCCCTGCCGGGATCCCAGCGAGAGCTGAGCCCCTACCCCTACCTCCTGGTCGTCGTCGACGAGCTCGCCGACCTCATGATGACCGCCCCCAAGGACGTGGAGGCATCCATCCAGCGCATCACCCAGCTGGCCCGCGCCGCCGGGATCCACCTGGTCCTGGCCACCCAGCGACCCGTCGCCCAGGTGGTCACCGGCCTGATCAAGTCCAACGTTCCCTCGCGCCTGGCCTTCGCCACGGCCTCACAGCTGGACTCCCGGGTCATCCTCGACCAGAACGGGGCCGAGACGCTCACCGGCCAGGGTGACGCCCTCTACCTTGGCCCGGGCGCCTCCACGCCGGTGCGTATCCAGGGCTCCTGGGTCACCGAGTCCGAGATCCGCTCCGTCGTCGAGCACGTCAAGTCCCAGCTGACGCCCGAGTACCGGGAGGACGTCGTCGTCCCGGAGGTCAAGAAGCAGATCGATGAGGAGATCGGCGATGACATGGACCTGCTCCTGCAGGCCGCCGAGCTCATCATCTCCAGCCAGTTCGGCTCCACCTCCATGCTCCAGCGCAAGCTGCGCGTCGGCTTCGCCAAGGCCGGACGCCTCATGGACCTGCTCGAGTCCCGTGAGGTCGTTGGCCCCTCGGAGGGATCCAAAGCCCGCGACGTCCTCGTCCAGCCCGAGCAGCTCGAGGAGACCCTGGCCTGGATCAAGGGCGAGGGCGGTGCGCCGGGAAGCGCTGAGACTCCCGAGGCCCATGACGCCCCTCAGGGCGAGCCGGGCTCCGACGAGCCCTCGGCTCCTGCCGCGAATGAGCCTCGTACCGCGGTCATGCCGTCGAACCGCCACAGCACGGATCCGTTGGAGGTCGCCTCGAGCCTGCCGGAGTCGGAGTCCTGGGACGACACCTCCGCCGATGAGGACTCCGAGGACGCCTGGTCGCTCACTGGCCGCGGCTCATCGTGGTGATGGGGAGGCCGATGCCGTGCCCTGCGGGCCCGGGTGGGCTCCGGCTCGTGTGATGACCTCTTCCCGACTGGGAATCGTCGGGGCCGGCCCGGTGGGTGTGGGCGGCGTGGTGGACATGGTCGAGGCGTCCTTGACCTGAGAGGTGAGCAGGCTCCAGCGCCGGTCGATCTGCTCGGTGCTCAGGCCCAGGTCGGCAGGGTGCTCGCCGTTGTGAAGCGCCGCCAGGTCCCTGATCTTGTGGCCGCCGGCGAGATCCATCGTGAACGGGTGCCAGTTTAGCTTGTCCACGCTCACCGAGCCGTCGGCGTGGGACGTGACGTCGGCCCAGACCAGCTGACCGACGTCGGACAACGGGGCGCAGCACTCCTCATCCTGGTTCGAGATGTAGTTGCCGGCCGAGTACGACACCCACATCCCCTTGCCCCCGACTCCTCCGGAGAGCTTCTCGGCGGGCTGAGGCACATGGGGGTGAGCGCCGAAGAGGATGTCGACCTGCCCGCTGTCGGCCAGGGACTGGGCGTAGGAGACCTGCTTGTCGTTGGGCGTGGTCTCGTACTCCTCACCGAGCTGGGAGTGGACGACGACGAGGTCGGCACCCGCCGCACGGGCCGACGTCGCCGCCTTCGTGATGGCGCCGACGTCGTTGAGCGACACCGAGTAGCCGGTGGGATCCTCCAGGCCGTTGAGGTCCATGGTCGTGGAGATCTGGGCGACGGTCACTGTGCGCCCACCCCGCTCAAGCTCGTAGAGCGCGAAGGGCACCGAGGCGTCCTGTCGGCTCCGGTAGGTGCCAGCGTGGCCCAGCCCGTGAGCGTCCAGGGCGTCCAAGGTGGCCACGACCCCCGCCTCCCCCCGATCCGCAGCGTGGTTGGAGGCGGTTGCGCAGCCGTCCCACCCGGATCTCGCCAAGGCGGCCACGACCTCGGCCGAGGTGCCGAAGGAGGGGTAGCCCGAGTAGACCCCGTCCGGAGCGACAGGAACCTCCATCCCGCACAGGGCCAGATCCAGGCCCTCGACCCAGGGGGTCTCAGCAGCGATGTTGGCGGTGATGTCACCTGAGGCCCCCGGGGTGGACTCCATCACCGGCATGTGCATGAGGACGTCCCCTGCGTAGCCCACGGTGAAGTGCACGTCCTGTGAGCCGCCGGTGCTGGCGGAGGCGGACGAAGTCGGCGACTGAGCCGGCACGGAGTGGTCAGTGCTCGTCGCGCAGCCGCTCACCGCGGCGGACACGGTGAGAACGACGGCGGTCAGCAGGCCCGGTCCTCGTGACCTGCGGGCGAGACGTGCCGAGCGTGGCGAAGACGAAGGCAGAGGAGCGGCTGAGTACATGGTGATGAACGTAAGAAGTGGACCTTAATGACGTGTGCACGGTTCGTGCTCGTTCCGGCGGCGCGAGGCGGACGTGTCGAGACGTCGGCGTGAACCGTGGGTGAGAACGGATCTTACGCCGCGTGTCGTATGTGGTGGCGTCGTAGCGCGTACGGCGGAGGTGAGCAGATACGAGGCGGTCGAGAAGATGGATCGAGGTTTCTGCGTCGACTGGAGGCCGTCCGCGACTAGGCTGACCCTGATGAACGCCCCGACCGCCCCGGACGGCGCCGCGCAGTCAGAGCAGGCGCCGCTGCTCAACATCGCCAACGTCCTGACGGTGCTGCGCCTGCTGCTCGTGCCCGTCTTCATCTGGCTCTCCCTAGGGGACCGGGCCAGGCTCGCCGCAGTCGTGGTCTTCGTCGTGGCGGCCTTCACGGATCGCCTGGACGGCCAGCTGGCGCGCTCGTGGGGGCTGGTGACCTCCTTCGGCAAGATCGCCGACCCGATCGCGGACAAGGCACTGACCCTGTCCGCCTTCGTCCTGCTGAGCGTCAACCACCGGCTGTGGTGGTGGGTCACCATCCTCATCGTCGTGCGCGAGCTCGGCATCACGGTCATGCGCTTCTTCATGCTGCGCCGCGCCGTCATGGCGGCCTCGCGCGGCGGCAAGATCAAGACGACGCTGCAGATGGTGGGGCTGGTCGGGCTGCTCACACCCTGGTCCATGCTCCTGCTGCCCGCGGGCCCGGCCACGTTCCTGACCAAGGCGGCCTACGTCATTGTGGCTGCGGCGCTCATCGTCACGGTGGTGACGGGCCTGGACTATGTCCGCCAGGCGGTGCGGTTGAGCCGTCAGGACGGACGGAGCGACCAGTGACCTCCCCGGGGGCGCAAGCCGTGGTGATCGGGGACGTGCAGGGCACCGAGGGCCGTATCCGCGTGGCGACGGCCCTGCTGCAAGCTGCCGCGGATCGCGGAGTGAGTCTGGCGGTCGCCGAGTCATTGACGGGTGGGCAGGTCTCCTCCAGCCTGGTGGAGGTCCCCGGCGCCTCCCGTGTACTCGTGGGGGCGGTCGTGGCCTACGCCACCCGGATCAAGGCGCAGGTCCTCGGGGTCGATGCTGCGCACCTGGAGCGGACCGGGCCAGTGGACCGCGATGTCGCCCTGCAAATGGCGCACGGAGTGCGCAGGCTCCTCGGGGCCGATCTGGGGCTGGCGACCACTGGAGTGGCCGGACCGGGGCCGGCCGACGGCCATCCGGCGGGAACGGTTCACGTCGCCGTCGCCGCTCCATGGGGGCGCAGGCACCGCGAGCTGCACCTGAGCGGTGACCGCTCGCAGATCCGGCGCGCCACCGTGATGGAAGTGTGTGAGCTGGCCATCGGTTTCCTGCGGGAAGAAGGCCGTGAGTCGCAGCCGTGACTGCCTCACATCGACGACCGACCAACTACAGACCACAGACTAAGGCGTATTTCAGATTTCTCTCAGGAATACCGGTAGAGTGGTTCCCAACGTCACCGGAGCCGAAGAGCTGGGCCCGCGTGGCGGGAATGAATCCACGACGTGAATGGTTGTGCTAGACGATGAACAACACGACTCACCCCCGCACCACTCGCCCGATCAACAACCGGATGCCGATGCGCCAGGGACCCGGGGCAGGGTACGGTGTGTCCGTGGACACCCCGAAGCATGAAAATGTCGTCCTGCGCCGCGAGATCGGAGAAGTCCTGCGCGGCGTCCGACAGCACCAGGGACGCACGCTGCGTGAGGTCTCCTCTCAGGCCCGCGTCTCCCTGGGGTACCTCTCCGAGGTTGAGCGCGGTCAGAAGGAAGCCTCCTCCGAGCTGCTCGCCTCCATCTGCCAGGCGCTTGACGCCCCCCTGTCCGTGGTGCTGCGCGAGGTCTCCGACCGCATCGCCCTGACCGAGGGTGTCATGATTCCAGACACAGTTCCCGATGAGCTCGTGCGTCAGCAGGGGGTCGCCCTGCGGTGACCATCCGCTGATGCTCTGCTTGCGCTGCTCTCGCGGTGCGCAGGCCGTTGCCAGTGAGCCGATCCTCCCGGCGGTGGGGCCACGATGAGTGGACTCGCCGCCGGGTTGCCTGTTGACAAAGGGGGAAAGGGGGAGTGGTGAAGCACTCGGAGTTCTGGAACGCCGTCGAGACGGTCTTCGGTTCGGCCTACGGCCGGTCGCTGGCGCAGGATCTAGTTCTTCCGGGCCTGGGGGTGACCTGCGTGCAGGCGCTTGACGACGGTGTGGCGCCGGAGCGGGTCTGGAGTCTTCTGTGCGACGAGACTGAGCGCACGGACGCCGAGCGATGGATCTTCCGCTCGGATCCCCGTCGCTGAGCCCAGGCGGTGAGGGCGGGTGCTGGGGCGAGCTCAGGAGTCGCCGACACGCGCGTGACGATGATGTCATGATCGAACAGGTGTTCGGGTACTGTTCTCCACGAACGACGACGACGCCCCCTGAGTCCACAGGGCTGATGAGGGGCGGAGATAGATGTCAGTGGTCAGGCATACCGTCGTTGGTGAGCCCCGGAGAGGGGACCTCGCCGAAGTTGACCAGCCATGTCCGCCGCGGCTGCGCGCCGCCCTGAGAACCGAGGTAGAACAATGCCCGCTGCCAGCCAGACCCAGGACCGCTCCAAGGCCCTGGCCACAGCCCTCGCCCAGATCGACAAGAGCTTCGGTAAGGGATCCGTCATGCGTCTGGGGGACGAGTCCCGTCCTCCGGTCTCCGTCATCCCGACGGGGTCGGTCGCCCTCGACGTGGCTCTGGGAGTCGGAGGGCTCCCGAGGGGGCGCATCATCGAGGTCTACGGGCCGGAGTCCTCCGGAAAGACCACCGTCGCCCTACACGCCGTGGCCAGCGCGCAGAGGGCCGGCGGGAACGCGGCCTTCATCGACGCCGAGCACGCCCTCGACCCGGTCTACGCCAAGGCCCTGGGCGTCGACATCGACAACCTCCTGGTCTCACAGCCGGACACCGGGGAGCAGGCCCTGGAGATCACCGACATGCTGGTGCGCTCGGGCGGCCTGGACATCATCGTCATCGACTCCGTGGCGGCCCTGGTCCCCAAGGCCGAGATCGAGGGGGAGATGGGGGACTCCCACGTCGGCCTCCAGGCCCGCCTCATGAGCCAGGCGCTGCGCAAGATCACCGGTGCACTGTCCTCCACCGGCACCACCGCCATCTTCATCAACCAGCTGCGCGAGAAGATCGGTGTGTTCTTCGGCAACCCGGAGACCACCACCGGTGGGAAGGCCCTGAAGTTCTACGCCTCCGTGCGTCTGGACGTGCGCCGCATCGGCGGCCTCAAGGACGGGGACCAGCCCGTGGGTAACCGCACCCGGGTCAAGGTCGTCAAGAACAAGATGGCGCCGCCCTTCAAGCAGGCCGAGTTCGACATCCTCTACGGCCAGGGCATCTCCCGCGAGGGCAGCCTGCTGGACCTGGGTGTGGACAACGGCGTGGTGCGCAAGTCGGGGGCCTGGTTCACCTACGGGGAGGACCAGCTCGGTCAGGGCAAGGAGAACGCCCGCAACTTCCTCAAGGACAACCCGCAGCTGGCCGCCGAGATCGAGGAGAAGATCCTCGCCGCCCTGGGAATCGGTGAGCCCGGCCGCAAGGCCCGGGAGGCTGAGGAGCTCGCCGCCGCCGAGGCGGCCGTGGCCGCGGCCGCCGTCCCGGTAGACAGCGCTGACACCGCCGCCACAAGCGCGGTCAAGAACGCCCGAGGGCGCGGGAAGAAGGCCGCCACCACCGCTAAGGCCTCCAAGAGCGCGAAGACCCCCAAGGTGACGTCGGCGGATGAGGCGGACACCATCTTCGGTGAGGACGCCGGCGGGTTCTGATGCCCTGGCTCATCCCTGACACCCACGCGCAGGCGGTCGAGGCGGCGCGGGAGATCGTCCTGCGCCGCCTCGACCGCAGCGCGGCTCCTCGCGCTGCCCTGGCCGAGCTCCTCGAGCGCAAGGAGGTGGACCCCCGTGTGGCCACCGAGGTCCTCGACCGTCTGGAGGCGGCCGGAGTCATTGACGACACCGCCTACGCGGCCCGCCTGGCGCGCACCCGCTTCGCGGAGAAAGGGGCAGCCAGACGGGCCATCGCCGAGGAGCTGCGGCGCAAGGGGCTGGGCGAGGGAGATGTCGCCGAGGCCCTCGAGCAGATCAGCTCCGAGGACGAGGACGTGGCGGCGCTGGCGCTGGCCCGCAAGAAGCTCTCCGCCACCGGCCACCTGCCCTGGGAGGTGCGCCGGCGCCGCACCGCCGCTGTGCTGGGGCGCAAGGGCTACAGCCGGGACGTGACCATGCGGGCCATCGCTGCTGCTCACGCCGAGGAATCGGAATGAGGACGGGACTGCTTGTGAGGCGTCAAGAGCCTGAGGCCTGCTTGCCGGCCGACTAGGCTTGGCTCATGACCCAGGTGATTGCGGCCACCGGCGGCCCCCACGCCCCGATCGACCTCCACGCGCTGGCAGCGTCGGCGGGCATCGCGGCCGAGCACGTCATCCCTCACGGCCGTGACGTCGCCAAGATCGACCTGCGCGTGCTGGAATCCAGTGAGCACGTGTGCAGTGGGGGTGCCCATGCCCCTCACTACGTCGTCGTCACTGCGATCACGCCGACGCCTTTCGGGGAGGGCAAGACCACCACGGCCATCGGACTGGCCCAGGGACTCACCCGCCTGGGCGAGCGGGCCGTCCTCACCCTGCGCCAGTCGGCCATGGGCCCCACCTTCGGCATCAAGGGCGGGGCCGGAGGCTCCGGAGGCGCCCGCATCCTGCCGGCCGAGCGGATGAACCTGCACCTGACCGGCGACTTCCACGCCATCACCGCCGCCCACAACCTCCTGTCGGCGATGATCGACAACCACCTGTACCACGGCAACGAGCTCGACATTGACGAACGCACCATCTCCTGGCCCCGGGTCCTGGACGTCAACGACCGCGCCCTGCGCCATATCGTCACCGGCCTGGGGTCCAGGATCGACGGCATCACCCGGCAGGCCTCCTTCGACATCACCCCGGCCAGCGAGCTCATGGTCATCATGTCGCTGGCCACGGACCTGGCCGACCTGCGCAGGCGCCTGGGGCACATCGTCATCGGCCAAAGCCGCAGCGGGGAGTGGATCAGCGCTGAGGACCTCAAGGCAGCCGGGGCCATGTGCGCCGTCCTGCGCGACGCCCTCGAACCCAATCTCCTGCGCACCGGTGAGGGCACGCCCGTCCTGGTCCACACCGGCCCCTTCGGCAACATTGCCACCGGCTGCTCCTCGGTCATCGCCGACCGCGTCGCCGCAGCAGGAGCCCGAGACGGCGGCTACATCCTCACCGAGGCCGGCTTCGGATCCGACATGGGCCTGGAGCGCTTCATCGACCTCAAGTGCGCCGTCTCGGGGATGCACCCGACCATCGCCGTCGTCGTGGTCACCATCAGGGCGCTCAAGGCCCACAGCGGGCGCCACCGACTCGTCAGCGGCAAGGACCTGCCCGAGGAGATGCTCCAGGAGAACGTCGAGGACGTGCGCGCCGGCGCCGCCAACCTGCTCAAGCACCTGCAGATCGTGCGCGGCTTCGGCATCACCCCGGTCGTGGCCGTCAACGTCTTCCCCACCGACCATGACAGCGAGATCGAGGAGGTAACCCGTATCGCCCGCGACGCCGGAGCCCGGGTCGCGGCCTGCCACCCCGTCACCAGGGGAGGCGAGGGCTGCCTCGACCTGGCCGGGACCGTCGTCGAGGCCTGCCAGGAGGCGGGAGAGGCGGCCTGCCCCCGACCCGCCTACGAGCCTCAGGACGACCTGCGCACCAAGATCGCCAAGCTGGCCGAGCTCTACGGCGCCGACGGCGTGGACTACACCCCCGCCGCGAGCAGGCGGCTGGATGACTATGAACGCAGCGGCTTCGGGAACCTGCCCGTCATCGTCGCCAAGACCCCGCTGTCCCTGTCGGCCGAGCCCGGCCTCAAGGGCGTGCCCACCGGGTGGCGCCTGCCAGTGCGCGAGGTGCGCCTGGCCGCGGGGGCCGGCTACGTCTACGCGATCTGCGGCAGCCTGTCGACCATGCCGGGTCTGTCGAGCCACCCCGCCGCCGAACGCATCGACGTCGATCTCGACACCGGGCAGATCATGGGGCTGCGCTGAGAAGTCACGGGCCAGGCCCGGCATATCGCCGGACCCGGCCCGTAGCCGGTCAGGAACAACCCTGCTGCTAGCCCTTCTTGTGCTTGGACGTCTTGAACAGGAGGTTGACCTGCTCGTTGTACTTCGTCAGCGTTGAGGCCGGCACCCGGTTGGCCCACAGGTCGTCCGTCGCAGGTTTCATGATGGCGGCCACGTCCGCGCCGAAGTAGGTCAGTGGGAAGAAGAAGGTGGACTTGTCCTCCAGGTGCTGGGTGAAGGGCTTGGTGGGAAGCCCCGTTTCCTCGAAGACCTTGACGGCCTTCTCCGTGGAGGAGGAGATCGCCGGGAAGACGATTCCGTGAGAGGCCACGATGTCCTGCGCCTCCGCGGTCCCCAGGAAGGCCACCCACTTGGAGGCGTTGTCGATGTTGGCCGACTGCTTGGAGATCGAGTCGCCCAGCCCGTTGAACAAGGAGACCGACTTTCCGTTGGGGCCCACGGGGTTCGCGGCGATCCCGACCTTGACGTCGAGCTTGGCGTAGGTGCCGAACATCCACGAGCCGTTGAAGCACATGGCGACCTTGCCGCTGCCGAGCTGGACATCGGTGCTGGTCGTGGAGGAGAAGGCGCCGCGCGGAGGCATGTAGCCCTTGTCCACCAGGCCGAAGTACCAGTCCATCGTGTCCTGGAAGACCTTCTCGTCGTAGCGGTAGTGGTCACCCCAGGTTTCCTTGTTCGTGTAGAACCAGTCTCCGGCCGAACCGGTGAAGGGACTCCACTGGGTCTGGCCGTCCCCGGTTCCGGCGTCCTGGATACCCAGGCCGTAGACGGCCACGCGGTTCTTATCGAAACCGGGCTCGTCACCGCGCACGCCGTTCTTGTCCACGGTCAGGCGGGCGAGGATCTTCTCGAAGGTTCCGCCGTCGGTGGGGTTCCAGGACCAGCCGGCCAGATCGGCCTCGGACAGGCCCGCCTGAGTGAGCATGTCCCGGTTGTAGAAGACCGCCACGGTGTCCCAGTCCTTGGGGCAGCCGTACTGGTGACCGTCCTCCCCCTTCCACAGGTCGATGAGGCCCTCTTGGAAGGCGGACTCATCGACGCCGGACCAGGCGGCCTGCTTCTCCAGCGGAACCAGGACCTCCAGGTCCTCGAACTGGGCGAACTTGGAGATGTGGTCGGTGAAGGCGTCCGGACCCGTCCCGGCGATGAAGCCGGCCGTCAGCTTGGTCCAGTAGTCGCCCCAGGCGATCTGGGTGATGTTCACCTTGATGCCGGTCTTGGCCTCGAAGGCCTTGGCGCACGCCTCATAGGCGGGCAGCTGGCTGGCGTCCCACATCCAGTACTCGACGGCGCCGGCTCCCGACTTCCTGGAGCCACCGGAGCAGGCGGCCAGGGTCAGGGCGGCCGCTCCTGAGGCCAGGGAGCACAGGAGGCTGCGGCGCGACAGTGAGGAGCGAAGAGGGCTGATCGGTTGAGTCGTCATCTGGTGCCTCACTTGATTCCGGTAAAGCCGATGGAGTTGACGATGCGCCGGGCGAAGGCCATGAACAGCAGGAGCATCGGGAGGGCGGCCACCAGGGTGGCGGCCATGAGCCCGGCCCAGTCGGGACCGGTCTGAGGGGCCTGGGAGCGGAAGACGGCTAGAGCCACCGTGAGTACCCGGGAGGAGTCCGTGTAGGAGACCAGCAGGGGCCAGAAGTAGTCGTTCCAGGCCGTGATGTAGGTCAGGATCGCCAGCGTCGAGATCGGGGCCTTGGCCATGGGCAGGATGAGGGTGAAGAACACCCGGACCTTGGAGGCTCCGTCGAGCAGGGCGGCCTCCTCCAGCTCGCGCGGGATATTCATGAAGAACTGTTTGAGGAAGAACACCGCGAAGGGCGTCATGAACATGGTCGGCAGCGCCACCCCGAGGAAGGTGTCGATGAGGTGGAGCTGCTTGACCAGCACGAAGTTGGGCAGGAGCGTGAAGATCGAGGGGACCATGAGGGCGCCCAGGAACACGGCGAAGACCGTGTCGCGTCCCCTCCAGCGCAGGCGGGAGAAGGAGTAGGCGGCCATCGCTGAGAAGAAGACCTGCCCCACGGTGACCAGTGTGGAGATGATGACCGAGTTGCGCAGGTAGAGCCAGAAGTTGATGGCTGCGCCGCTGCCGCCGTCGGCCAGCGCCTCCTTAGTGGACTGCATGCCGAAGACGCGGGCGAAGCCGCGCAGGTTAATGTCCACCGGCAGCAGGCTGGTGGGGTGGGCGGTGATGCCCGCGTTGGAGGACAGTGCCGTACGCAGCACCCAGTAGAAGGGCAGGAGCGTGAACAGCATGATGAGGATCATCGCCGCCCAGGCCAGGGCCTTGCCGACGGTGAACCGGCGGCCCGGGGTCTCGCGGGACGCCGCAGCGGCCGCCTGGGAGGGCTTGGTGGAGGACACGGGTGCGGTTGTCGTTGTCATGGCTTGTCCTCCTTCAGTCCAGGTCCGTCTCGCCGGCACGGGTCATGCGGTACTGCAGGATCGTGATCGCGGCCAGGACGAGCAGCAGCCCCACAGCCATGGCGGAGGCGTATCCGAACTGGAAGCGCCCGAAGGCCATGTCGTAGATGTAGTACTGCAGCACGCGGGTGGCGTTGACGGGTCCGCCCTGGGTGGCCACCGAGACGGTGTCGAAGACCTGGAAGGAGCCGATCATCGTCATGATGAGCACGAGCGCCAGGATGGGACGCAGCAGCGGGACGGTGATCCGCCAGAACATCCGCCACTCGCTGGCGCCGTCCATCTTGCCCGCCTCGTAGACCGTGTTCGGGATCGACTGCAGGCCCGCGAAGATGAGCAGGGCCGTGTAGCCCACGTGCCGCCACACGTTGATGATGGCGATGGTGGGGATGGCCATCGACGAGGAGAAGAAGTCGACGGCTGAGCCCGTCAGGGGCTCCAGGAGCTGGTTGGTGATGCCCAGCGTGTTGTCCAGGATCCACAGCCACAGCATGGCGGCGACCACGTTGGAGACCAGGTAGGGCGTCAGCACGATGGAGCGTACGAAGGTGGACTGGGTCAGGCGCTGCATGAGGACGGCGATGAGGAGTGCCAGGATCGTCTGCAGACCGATGTTGATGACCACGTACTCCACGGTGACGACGACGGCGTTCCAGAAGGTGTCGTCCTGGACCATGCGCTTGTAGTTGTCCAGGCCGGTGAACTCCTCAGGAGTCAGGAGGTTGTACTCGGTGAAGGACAGCCAGATGCCTCGGATGAGGGGCCAGATGTAGAAGGCGACGAGGCCGATCGTCGCCGGGAGGATGAAGGCGAGGCCGAGCTTGAGGTCGGAGCGTGGCTTGCGCTGCCGACGCGATGGTCGTGCGAGCAGGGTCGAGGTTGACATCGGGTCTCCAAATCGACGGTGATGAGGGAAAACGGGTCGAAGACGGACGGGTGGGGTAGGGACGGGTAGAAGAAGAGAGGACGGATCAGCGACTCGGAGGGTCGCCGATCCCTCAGTCGACGGCGCTCACGCGCAGCAGGACGAGGTGGTCGGGGTGCAGCACCGGCAGCGCCAGCCCCGTGGTGGTCAGGTAGGAGCCCGGCAGGGTGACGCCCTGGGCCATCCAGCCCGCCGCCAGACGCAGCTCGGGGTAGGCCGGTGCCGCCAGGCGCACGTGGTAGCGGCGCGAGGGGTCCAGGCCAGGCAGAGGGCGCGGCGCCGTGGGCCAGGCCAGGAGCTGGCCCAGCGAGGCGATCTCGAACAGGGCGTCGGAGCCATCAGGGGCGACGACCCCCTCAATGCGCAGCACGTCGTCGTCGGGCAGGTCCGCATGGACCGTCACCCCCGAGTGCAGCAGGCCGCGCAGCTCCTTGTGCAGCGCGATGATGGAGGCCAGGCGCTCGCGGGTGGGCCCATCGGCCTCGGTGAGGTCCCACTCCACTCCCATGTGGCCCCACAGGGCGGTGCCGGCCCGGAAGTCGAGGTCGAGGTCGCGCAGGGTGGTGTGCGCCCGCCCGGAGCCGACATGGGTGCCCACCATCTCGGGAGGAAGCAGCAGCGTGGTGCCGCGCTGGATGTTCTGACGGTCGTGGGCGTCGATGCAGTCCGAGGCCCACACCCGCTGGGTGCGCTCCATGATCCCCAGGTCGATGCGGCCGCCGCCGCCGGCGCAGGACTCGATCTCCAGGGAGGGGAAGCGCTTATGGAGCGCGTCCAGGAGGCGGTAGACGGCCAGGGTCTGGTCGTGGACGGCGGCCGCCCCCTGGCGCCCCGCGGTGGGGTCGGCGACCTCGTGACCCGTGGCCAGCAGGGGGGAGTTGTGGTCCCACTTGAGGTAGGCGATGCCGAGGCGCTCCACGAGGGTGGAGATGGCGTCGAACAGGTAGTCCCAGGCGCCGGGGGCGGACAGGTCCAGGACCCGCTGGTGGCGGTGCTCGGGCGCTCCGCCGGCGCCGTCGGACAGGATCCACTCCGGATGGGTGCGGGCCAGCTCGGAGTCGACGTTGATCATCTCCGGCTCGAACCACAGGCCGAACTCCATGCCCAGGGCGTGGACGTGCTCCACGAGCGGCTCCAGACCGTCCGGCCAGGCCTCGGGGGAGACCTGCCAGTCGCCCAGTCCCGAGGTGTCGTCGCGGCGGGAGCCGAACCAGCCGTCGTCCAGGACGTAGCGCTCGATACCGACCTGGGCGGCGGCGTCGGCCAGGGCCTTGAGCTTGTCCAGGTCGTGGTCGAAGTAGACGGCCTCCCAGGTGTTGAGCAGCACCGGGCGGGGACGGGTGGGGTGGGACGGGCGCGAGCGCAGCCAGGCGTGGCTGCGGTGGGCCAGGGCGTCCAGGCCCTCGCCCCAGGAGAAGACCGTCCACGCAGAGGTGTAGGTCTGACCGGGGGCCAGTAAGACCTCGCCCGGCAGGAGCAGCTCTCCGGCTCCCAGGAGCTTGCGCCCCGAGGCCGGGTTCATCGCCAGGTGACGGACGTTTCCGGACCAGGCCGCGTGAACGCCGTGGACGCGCCCGCTGCGCCACCCGAAGCCGGTGGGGCCGGCTGCCAGCCAGGTGACGGCGTCGTGCCCCGGGCGTCCCTCCCAGGACTCGCGCAGGCGGGTGCCCGGGGTGAAGGGGGTGCGCACGAGCCGACGCTCCTGGACGTGGTGGCCGGTGGTGTCCAGCAGCTCATCGGCGCTGTCGGGCAGCGGCAGTACCGGCGTGAGCTCACCGACGACGAGGTCGGCCCCCTGATCGCCGCCGGACCCGGAGTGGTCATTGCGGACCCAGGCGCGCAGGCGTACCAGGCCGCAGGGCTCCAGGCGCAGCTCAGTGCCCAGAGTCAGCGCGTGGGCGGTGTCGGTTCCGCTGGAGCGCACAACGAGGGCGGTTCCGGCCGGGGTGTCCTCGGAGCCCTCCTCGTGGGTGAAGGCAGTGGGGTGGGGCGAGAAGGCCGAGCCGTCGGTGCGTGAGAGCACCACGGCGGGGCGGGAGCTCCACCCCAGGTGGGCCAGGGGCAGGATCGGCAGGTCGTTGGTGATCCAGGCGGTGTTGGTTCCCAAGGATGTCTGTGCGGCCAGGGTCGCGTCGGACAGGTCGTCACCGCTGACGTCACCCAGGTCGGGACCCCAGTGGCGCACCACCGGGAAACGGTCGTCGGGCAGGTCGAGGACTACGGAGGTGTCGGCGCATCGCAGATGGAGGGTCATCATTGTCCTTCCGGGGGAGGGGAGGAACCAGAAGCGATTCCTTGTAAGATGAAAATAATTGATGACGCCAGTTTCCGCAAGGGTTTGACCTACAGTGTCGGTACGAATCGGGCGGCGGTCGGCGTCGTCCCAGGTCATGGGCCCAATGGTCCATCTAGCAGTCGGCGACGGCGGGAGCGGGAACAGGACATGGACGGTGGAGGACGCAGCCTCGGCGCTCAGACACTGCTCTCCCTGATCTCAGTGGGTCCCATGAGCCGCGGCGACCTCGCCGAGCGCCTGGGGCTGTCCGCGGCGACGACGACGCGCACGGTGCGCCCCCTCATCGAGGCGGGCCTCATCGAGGAGCAGCCGCCGGTGGAGGCGGGTGGACCGGGACGGCCCACCCGCCTCCTGGCCGTCGTCGCGGGCTCCGCCACCGTCGCGGGCGTCAAGCTCACCGCCGACCGCCTCTACGCCGTCCTGACCGATCCGCTGGGCGAGGTCCTGGCCGGGGAATCCCTGCCGCTGACCGAGACCGACCCCGACTCCGTGACCGCCCTGATCGCCTCAGTGGTGGCGCAGCTGGCTCAGCGCAGCGGTCGACGGCCCGACGCCGTCGGGATCTCCCTGGGGGCGGCCGTCGCCGGGAGACGGACCGTGGTGGTGGCCAGCTTCCTGGGATGGCGTGACGTGCCTCTGGCCGCCATGGTCACCGAGGCCACCGGGCTGCCCTGCGTCGCGGCCAATGACGTGCGCGCCTTCGCCTACGCCGAGGCCAGGTTCGGGGCCGGCCGCGGAAAGGACCCCTTCGCCATGGTCACCCTCGGCGCCGGGATCGGCTGCGGGGTCGTGGTGGCCGGTGAGGTCGTCTCCGGTGCGCAGGGGGCGGCCGGCAGCGTCGGGCACCTGCCGGTGGACCCTTCAGGACCCAGTTGCGAGATCGGGCACCCCGGATGCGCCCGTGCTCTCGCCTCGACCTCCCAAATCCTACGGGCGGCCGCCAAGCACCTGGGGTGTCAGGCCCAGGAGCTGAGCCTCGATCTGCTCCTGAGCCCCGACATGCGTCGCAACGACGGCGTCGACGACGTCCTACGGCGTGCGGCGCTGGCGGTCGGAAGGGTCGTGGGGACTCTCATCGCCTACGTCGACCCCGAGCTCGTCGTCGTCTCCGGGGAGGGGGTCGCCGTGGTGGAGACCTACCGGGAGACCTTTGAGAAGGAGGTGGGAGGTCTGCGGCACTGGGCGGCGGCGCCGGCGCCCGTCCTGCTGCGTCCCTTCGAGTTCGACGAGTGGGCGCGGGGGGCGGCCGCCCTGGCCCTGGATCAGTGGACGGTGGTCGCGGGAGGCCGGTGAGCGACGCCTTGGCTCAGGCTGCCCGCAACGAGGTCAGAAGCGCCTCGCGCAAGAAGTCCTGACCCCGGTTCGCCCCGTCACTGGGAGAGCTGAGGGCCCCGCCCCGGCGTGCATCTGGTCACGACACTGCGCCAGGGCTGGGGCGGGGCCCCAGCGCCACCTACACTGCTCGGCGATGACCACGCTGACCACCTCCGCACCTGTTCTCGATGCCCGAGGCGCCCGGCCGCGCACCTACCACGTGCGTACGCTCGGCTGCCAGATGAACGTCCACGACTCCGAGCACATGGCGGGACTGCTGGAGAGGGCCGGCTACCTGCGCGTCGAGGACGTGCCCGAGGCCGCCGCCCGCGCCACCGACGCCGGTGACGGCGGGGCCGACGTCGTCATCATCAACACCTGCTCCGTGCGTGAGAACGCCGCCACCCGGCTCTTCGGCAACCTGGGCCAGCTCGCCGCCGTCAAACGCGAGCGCCCCGGCATGCAGATCGCCGTGGCCGGGTGCCTGGCCCAGCAGATGGGGGAGGGGATCGTCGAGCGGGCCCCCTGGGTCGACGTCGTCTTCGGCACCCACAACCTCGACGTCCTGCCCGCCCTGCTCGAGCGCGCCCGGCACAACTCCGCGGCCGCCGTCGAGCTCGAGGAGTCCCTCAAGGTCTTCCCCTCCACCCTGCCCACCCGCCGCGAGTCCTCCTATGCCGCCTGGGTCTCCATCGCCGTGGGCTGCAACAACACCTGCACCTTCTGCATCGTGCCCTCCCTGCGCGGCAAGCAGCGCGACCGCCGCCCCGGCGACGTCCTGGCCGAGGTTGAGGCCGTCGCCGCGCAGGGCGCCATCGAGGTGACCCTCCTGGGGCAGAACGTCAACTCCTACGGGGTCGGCTTCGGGGACCGCGGCGCCTTCGCCAAGCTGCTGCGGGCGACCGGCGCAGTCGAGGGCATCGAGCGCGTGCGCTTCACCAGCCCCCACCCCGCCGCCTTCACCGACGACGTCATCGAGGCCATGGCCACCACCGAGGCCGTCATGCCCAGCCTGCACATGCCCCTGCAGTCCGGCTCGGACCGGGTGCTGCGCGCCATGCGCCGCTCCTACCGCACTCAGCGCTTCCTGGGCATCCTGGACAAGGTCCGCGCTGTCATGCCCGATGCCGCCATCACCACCGACATCATCGTCGGCTTCCCCGGTGAGACCGAGGAGGACTTCCAGGCCACCCTCGACGTCGTCGAGCAGGCCCGCTTCGCCTCGGCCTACACCTTCGAGTACTCCCCGCGCCCGGGCACCCCCGCCGCCGACCGTGACGACCAGGTCCCCACCGAGGTCGTCAAGGACCGCTACCGGCGGCTTGACGCGCTCGTGCGCCGCATCGTCCACGAGGAGAACGAGCGCCAGGAGGGACGCGTCGTCGAGGTGCTCGTCGCCGAGGGCGAGGGGCGCCGGGACTCGGCCACCGCCCGCATCTCCGGGCGCGCCGCCGACAACCGCCTCGTCCACGTAGCCCTGCCCGAGGGCCTGGGTGAGGACGACTACGCCGGCGGGGCCCCGCGCCCCGGCGACATGGTCACCGTGCGCGTCACCCACGGCGCCCCTCACAACCTCATCGCCGACTCCGCCCGCTGCGGACGCGAGCTGGACCCGCTCGCCGTGGCCGCCAACGAGGCCCTCAAGCCCGGTGACCGCCTCTGGCTCGACGACGGCCCCGCCCTGTTCCAGGTGCGACGCACCCGCGCCGGTGACGCCTGGGAGCGCCGCCAGGCCGAGGCCTGCGCCACTCCCGAGCCCGACACCGCCCCGGTGAGCCTGGGCCTGCCCACCCTGCGCGTGGGCGCACCCGTCTGACTGAAACTCGAGTGAGCAATTCTCAGTGGATGACTGCCCTTGTGTTCTGTACCTAGAGGTATGTACAGTTCTGGTATGGGAATCAGAAGGGAGCAGATCCGGGCGGCCGCCGTGCCTCCCAGGGGTACGTCATAGCGAGGTATGTACAGTTCTGGCGTGGACTCGAGAGAGAAGCTGGTTGAGGCGATGGCAGAGTTGATGTGGGAGCGTGGCTACAGCGCCACGAGCCCGCGGGCGGTTCGCGAGCTCTCCGGCGTCGGTCAGGGGAGCATGTACCACTACTTCCCAACCAAGCGGGATCTCGGGCTGGCCGCCCTGAATCACAACTGCCAGGTCCAGCTGGATTCCTGGAAGGCCGCGCTCAAGGACCTCGAGGATCCGCTCGAGATCCTCGCTGCCTACCTCACTCTCCCGCGTGATCCGCTCAAAGGCTGTCGAGTCGGTCGGATGGCGCAGGACAAGGCGGTGGTGGCCGACGACGGTCTTCGTCAGCCGGTCGCCGAGTCCTTTGCCCAGCTTTGCGAGATGCTGGCCGCTGTCATTGGCATGGCCAGGTCACAGGGACGTCTGCCGGTAGACCTTGAGCCGGACCACCTGGCTCGCACGATGGTCGCCGTTGTTCAGGGCGGTTACGTTCTGGCCATGGCCGAGCAGGACAGAGCCCCGTATGACGCGGCCTGTCAAGGTGCCCTCGAGCTGCTCCGCGTAGCGGCCGGGACCGCCAGCGCGGCTCCTGGCAGCGACGGGTCCGCTTCCTCCTGATCCTGACAATCGGCGTCGGTGTCCGCCGGCGTCACCATTCACCGAAGGAGAAGGAACATGACTATTCGTATCGGTATCAACGGCTTCGGACGTATCGGACGCACGTACCTGCGTGCTGCGCTGGCCAGCGCAGCGGACGTCGAGGTCGTTGCCGTCAACGACCTGACCGACGCAGGCACGCTGGCCACGCTCCTGGAGTGGGACTCAGTGGCCGGGCATCTCGACGGCGTCGCTACCGACGGCGACGAACTCGAGGTCGCCGGTCGAACCATCAAGGTCTTCTCCGAGCCGGACCCGGCCAAGATCCCCTGGGGCGAAGTCGGGGCCGACGTCGTCATCGAGTCCACCGGGTTCTTCGTCGACCGGGACAAGGCCGCCCAACACCTCAAGGGCGGCGCCAAGAAGGTCATCATCTCCGCACCAGCCAAGGGTGACGTCCCCACCTTCGTCCTGGGGGTCAACGACAGTCAGCTGGACGTCTCCGCCGCCGACGTGTTCTCCAACGGATCGTGCACCACAAACTCCCTGGCCCCGCTCGCCAGGGTCCTCCACGACGCCTTCGGGATCGAGAGCGGTCTCATGACGACGATCCACGCCTACACCGGGGACCAGCGGCTTCACGACGCACCTCACAAGGACCTGCGTCGGGCGCGCGCTGCCGCCGCCTCCATCGTTCCCACATCCTCAGGGGCCGCCCGGGCCATCGGTCTGGTCATCCCCGAGCTCGACGGGCGCCTGACCGGCGCTGCCATGAGGGTTCCGGTCCCGGTCGGCTCGATTACCGACCTCACCGTGGTCACCTCCCGCCCGGCAACGGTTGAGGACGTCAATGCAGCCTTCCGCGAGGCTGCCGATCACAGGCCGCTGGCCGGCTACCTGCAGTACTCCCAGGCGCCGATCGTCTCCCACGACATCGTTGGCAACCCGCACTCCTCGATCTTCGATGCGCCCCTGACCGAGGTGATCGATGGCCAGGTCAAGGTCTTCGGGTGGTACGATAACGAGTGGGGCTTCTCCAACCGCCTCGTGGAGTTCTCCCAGAAGGTCGGTGAACAGCTCTGACGCCGGCGTGCCTTGGATACGGGGCGGTGCGGGCTCAGCGCCGACTCGGGCCGCACCCCGCACCCTCCGCGTCCGACGGTGAGCGATGGGAAAAGGGCCGGGGAGCCGCCTGAGAATCCCGTCTGTTTTGCGCTGACGGTGGAGCGGGCCGGGCTGGGCTGGGGAGCAGCCCGCAGGCCCCGCTAGGCTGGGGAGCATGCCCAGCTTCGACGCCAGCTCTGCTGCCGCCGCCACGGTCCCCCGGCCCGTGGACGTCGACCGTATCCACGAGTGCGTCAAACGACTGGGACTGCGCTACTTCATCGATGACGAGGGCGACATCGGCATTCCCTGGCGCTACGTCACCGTCCACGCCATCTTTCAGGACACCAGGGCCGTCCAGATGCGCGGGATCTGGCACCGCATCGCCGACACCGAGCACCTGACCCAGCTGCGCGCCCTGGTCGAGGACTGGAACACCACCCGCATCGGCCCCAAGGCCTACCTCACCGTCGCCGACGGCGGGGTGGTGCGTCTTCACGGCGAGTACACCTACCCCCTCGAGGCGGGGATGACAGACCGACAGCTCGAGGACTTCGTCTTCGGCGGCTGCCGGCTCATCGTCGCCCTCATGCACGAGGCCGAGGAGCAGTTCCCCGACGAGCTGCGCGGAAGCCTGGAGCCGTGATGCCCAGACTGCAACGCCTCACCGACTTCATCGCACGTCTCCTGGGCAAGGAGTGGGACGTGCGGGCACTGGACCGCCAGCGCACCAGCCCGGCGAGCAGCCACCCGGGCGACTCGCGCGGCCGGCCCGACGAGCCCCCGACCATCTCACCGTACGTCGCAGGTCCCGTCGGACCCGCAGACTCAGCCGACTCGACCGACTCAACCACCCCGGCCGACTCCAACGGACCATCGGAGCCCGCCAGGGCAACCGCCTCGGCGCAGACCTTAGACGCCTCACGCACCTGGTCGAGCACATCAGGCCGGTCGGAGGAGGACCCGGCAGCGGGAGAACAGGGCGCCGACCACCCTTCGGACCTGGATCCGACCGAGGAGGAGCCCCAGGGGCTGACCCTGGCCCGGATCGAGTCCATGCTCACCGGCCCCATGGAGTACAACGTCCAGCTGACCGAGGACCGCGAGCACCCCTGCCTCCTGGGCACCTGGGACTCCTTCCCCTTCGTCATCGAGATCCCTGAGGGGCACGACGGCTGGCTCCTGGTCTCCGGGGACTGGGAGGAGGCCGCCCCCGCCTCCCAGAGAGACGAGATCGCCGCCAGCGTCAACGACTGGAACCGGGACAAGTTCTTTCCCACCGTCGGCGTCATCGACACCCCCATCGGTCCGTTGGTGCGCGCCACCTACCTCACGGACCTATCCGCCGGGGTCACCGACGCTCAGCTGCGCCTCCACCTGGACACGGCGCTGTCCGCCTGCACCCAGGCTCTCAGCCTCGTGGGCCCCCTCCTGCCGGAGATCTGAGCCCCATGAGCCCAGTGTCCCCGAGCGCCCCCTGCCTGCCCAGACTCGTCGTCGTGGGTCCCACCGCCACCGGCAAGTCGGCCCTCGCCCTCGACCTCGCCGAGAAGATACAGGCCGACGAACCGGCGACCCGCGCCGAGATCATCAACGCCGACGCCTCCCTGCTCTACCGCGGCATGGACATCGGCACCGCCAAACCCAGCCCCGCCGAGAGGGCCCGCGTCCCCCACCACCAGATCGACGTCCTCACCGTCAGGGACCGGGCATCCGTGGCAGCCTTCCAGCGCAGCGCCCGCGGCGACATCGACGCCGTCGAGTCACGGGGCAACCTGCCGATCATCGCCGGAGGCTCCGGCCTGTACGTGCGGGCCCTGACCGATGCCCTCGACTTCCCCGGCACCGACCCGGCCGTGCGCACCCGCCTGAGCGAGCGCGCCGAGCAGGAGGGAACCGCCGCCCTGCACGCCGAGCTGGCCCGCCTCGACCCGGCCGCCGCCGAGCGCGTCGAGGCCTCCAACACCCGCAGGATCGTGCGGGCCCTGGAGGTCATCGAGATCACAGGTCGACCCTTCTCCGCCTGTCTGCCCCGCTACGAGGACATCGCCCCCACCGTCCACATCGCCCTGCGCTGCGAGCGCCGGCTCCTGGATAAGCGCATCAACGAGCGGACCCGCGCCATGTTCGAACGCGGCCTGGTCGAGGAGGTGGAGGCCCTCATCGACCAGGGCATCCGGGAGGGGGCGACCGCCCCGCGCGCCATCGGCTACGCCCAGGCGCTCGCGGTCATCGACGGGACCATGAGCGTGCCCGAGGCGGTCGACTCCACCACCCTGGCCACCCGCCAGCTCGCCTCCCGCCAGATCAAGTGGTTCCGGCGCGATCCGCGGGTGCACTGGATCGACGTCGCCCTCACCGAGACCGGGGAGTGCACCGACTCCGAGCGTTCCCGGCTTACCCGGCAGGCATGGGAGCTCGTCTGCGCGCCTCGTGGCGTCGCTTAGGCTAGGGGCCATGCCGCACTCGACAGGTCTTCGCGGTCGTGAGCTCATCAAGGGCCACGCGACCCTCAACGACTTCCTCATGCTGGTCGACCCCGGCTGCGAGGTCGCCATCAGCGGCGCCGACATCGCAGCGGTCTGCGACCGCCACCGCGGTATCGGCGCCGACGGCTTCGTGCGCGTCGTGCGGACCACCGCCCTGCCCGGCGGCGGAGCCTTCGCCGCCTCCGTGCCCGAGGCCGAATGGTTCATGGACTACTACCGCGCCGACGGAGCCGTGGCCGAGATGTGCGGCAACGCCGCACGCCTGTTCGCCCACGTCCTGGACAGCGAGGGGCTGCGTCCCATCGCCGACGGCGAGTCCGTCACCATCGGCACGCGCGGTGGGGCCCGCACCATCACCCGCCTGGGCGAGCTGTGGACCGTGGACATGGGGCCGGCCCGCCTGGCCAACCCTGAGGAGGCCGACGACGAGGGCTGGGACACGGCCGTCGTCGTCCCCGGCCTGGCCGGGCAGCGGGCCGCCCTGAGCGTGGAGATCTCCGGGCCCCACACCGTCGTCGCCCTGGGGGAGGAGAAGGAGCTCGAGGCGGCCGCCTTCGCCGGGCTCACCGACTCCGCGGACCCGGTCGCCTACGACCCCGCCCCCGAGGTCGGCACCAACCTCGAGCTCGTGGTGCCGCTGGGGGAGGAGACCGACCCCGACACTCACACCCCGGTGGGTGTCGCCCGCATGCGCGTCCTGGAGCGCGGAGTGGGGGAGACCCTCTCCTACGGGGCAGGCTGCTGTGCCGTCGCCGTCGCCCTGCACGCCTGGAGTGGTCCGGACGCTCCCGAGGACTACCGGCTGCTCGTTGCCGGCGGAGAGATCGGGGTCCACGTGGGCACCGACCCCCTGGACGAGGACAGCAGCGTGCTGCTGACCGGGCCGGCCACGATCACCGGACGGGTCACCGTCGCCTGAAGGCCCGTCAGACCCGCCGCCATCCACACTGCTCCCGGACGTCGCACCGACGCCGCATCCGAGAAGAGAAACCGACCACCACTATGAGCCAGCCATCCACACGCACCGCCGTCGGCGCCGTCCTGCCGACCGGCCTGATGCTCTTCGCCCTGTTCTTCGGGGCGGGCAACCTCATCTTCCCGCCCCTGCTGGGGGCCGCCTCGGGCAGGTCCTTCATTCCGGTCATGGTGGGCTTCCTCGCCACCGGAGTGCTCATGCCGCTCATCACGGTGGTGGCCGTCTCCACCTCCGGTGAGGGGATCCTGGGCCTGGCTCGCAGAGTAGGACCCCGATTCGGCACCGTCATGCCGCTGGCGGTCTACCTGGCGATCGGCCCGCTGTACGCCATTGCCCGTGTCACCACGGTCGCCTACGAGCTGGCGACCCGCCCGGTGCTCGAGCTGTTGGGGATTCACCCCTCCCGTCTGGTCCTGCTGGCGCATGTGACGGTGTTCATGGGTGTGTCCTTCAGCATCGCCCGCAGTCCGAGCCGCCTGGCCGACCGCGTCGGGCGTTGGCTCACTCCCGCCCTGCTGGCCCTGCTGGCCCTGCTCTGCGGGGTCACCATCGTGATGTCTCCCAGGGTGGAGCGCGAGGCCATCGGGGACTATGCGAGTCATCCCCTGACCAACGGGCTGACTCAGGGCTACCTCACCATGGACGTCCTGGCGGCCACCGTCTTCGGCATCGTCGTCATCACCTCCCTGCGTGAACGCGGCCTGACCTCCCCCCGAGCCCTGGTGCACGGCACGATCCTGTCCGGTGGTATTGCCGCCGTGCTCCTGGGGATGGTGTACGTCGGCCTGGCCGTCCTGGGGACGCGTACCCGCGGGCAGATCACCGTCGACACCAAGGACGGCACCGCGCTGCTGCGCAACGCGGCCTCCTCCACGCTGGGGACCTCGGGCGTCGTCATCTTCGCCGCCATCGTCATCCTGGCCTGCCTGACCACCGCCGTGGGGCTGATGGCCTCCTGGGCCGGCTACGCCTACACCGCCTGGCCGGCCGTCTCCTTCAACCGACAGCTCGCCGCCTGCGCGATCGTCTCCTTCGCCCTGGCCAACCTGGGCCTGAGCGCCATCCTCAAGATCGCGGGACCGTTGCTGTTCCTGCTCTACCCCCTGGCCATCGCCCTGGTCGCCGTGACCCTGGTCGACGCCGTGGCACCGGGACGGCTCAAGGCCGCCTACCTGTGGTGCGTGAGCACAGCCGGGATCCTCGGATCCGTGCCCGCCATCACCGCCGCCGGCTGGGATGGCCCCAGCAGGCTGCTGGCGAGAACCGGCCTGTGGAGCGACTCCACAGGCTGGATCCTGCCGGCGCTCCTCGCCCTGGGGATCGGCATCGTCCTGGACATCCGCTCCGGAGCCTGGTCCACGCCCGCCCCCGGGGAACCACCCAGCCGGGCCCAGCAGGACGTCGAGCACGCCGCCGCCTCACAGCTGTGAACCGCCCGGCACGCGGTAGCCTCTCGCCGTGCCCACGCCTTACCCCCGAGACCCAGCCCAGACGCCGCGTCCGAACCATGAGCGGCTTCTGCCGACACTGCTCATCCCCGCCTTCGTCTCGCTGCTGGCCGTCTCCTCGGTCAATGTCATCCTGCCGGCACTCTCCCACAGCCTGAGCGCCGGCACCGCCGGGCTCCAGCTCGTCGTGTCCGGCTACGCCCTCGTCTTCGGGGTCGCCCTCGTCCCGGCCGGCCGCGCCGGCGACGTCATGGGGCGAGGGCGGCTCTTCGTCATCGGCATGCTCCTGTTCGGTGCCGGATCCCTCGTCTCGGGCCTGGCTCCCGACGTCGTCACCCTCAACCTGGCCCGGGTCGTCATGGGAGTGGGTTCAGGGCTGCTCAACCCGCAGGTGACCGGCATGATTCAGCAGTACTACACCGGTGAGGCCCGAGGGCGCGCCTTCGGTCTCTTCGGCGCCGTCATCGGGGTCTCGGTGGCGCTGGGGCCGGTGCTCAGCGGCGGGTTCATCGGCTGGCTCGGGGACGACTGGGGCTGGCGCGCCTCCTTCCTCATCAACGTTCCCCTCACCCTGGCCGGCGTCTGGGCCGCGCGCCGCTACCTGCCGGCCTCCGCCTGGCACCGGGGGAGCGGCATGGAGCAGACGGACCGCGCCGCCGCCGGCGACGCCACCGGGACCACCCGCCGCGGCGGGGTCGATCTCGACCCGGTGGGGATGGGGCTGCTCGCCGTCGGCACGCTGCTCATCATGATCCCCTTCATGGAGGCCTCGGCCGGCACCTGGATCTGGGGCCTGGAAGCCGCCGGCATCGGCATCATCGGCGCCTGGGTGGCCTGGGAGAAGCGCTACCGGACCAGGGGCGGCGCCCCCATGGTGGACCTCAGCCTGCTGGCCATCCCCTCCTTCGCCTACGGCAGCCTGGCCATCGCCGTGTACTTCCTGGGCTACACCAGCGTGTGGATCATCGTGGCCCAGTATGTCCAGGCCGGTCTGGGCTCCAGTGCCTTGGCCAGCGGACTCATCGGAGTCCCGGCCGCCCTGGCGGGATCGATCGCCGCCGCCGTCGCCGGCCGCCGGGTCATCCGGGTGGGGCGGGTCATGGTGCTCGGCGGCATGGTGCTGGGCATGGCCGGGCTGCTGGCGAGCATCGGCATCATGCACATGCACGCGCGCGCGGGGTGGAGCCCCTGGTGGCTGACCCTCACGCTGCTGGTGCTCGGAGTGGGGCAGGGCCTCGTGGTCTCCCCGAACCAGACCCTCTCCCTGGCCGACGTCCCCCTGGAGTACGCCGGGGCCGCGGGCGGCATCCTCCAGACCGGTGAGCGCATCGGCACCTCCATCGGCATCGCCGTCATCACGGGCCTGACCTTCCGAGTCTCGCACTCCTCGGGCTGGGAGGCCGCCGCCCAAGCCGGTCTGCTGGCCGTCGTGGCCGCCATCGCCGTCGCCGCCGGGGTCGCCGTCATTGATCTGCGTCTGGCGAGGCGACGACGCCGGTGGTAGGCCAGGACCATGGTCAGGGCCGCCGCCACGACCGTGAGCGGGTCCCGTCCGGGCATGGCCCGGCGTCGTGTCAGCCGTGTCAGCGGTGCACCCGTAGCACCCTGAAGCCCTTCGAGGAGGCCATCCGGCTCACGTCCCAGCCCTGGTCCCTCAACCAGGTGGCCAGGGAGTCGGCTCCCAGGTTCTTGAGCACCACCAGCCAGGCCTCGCCGTCCTCGGACAGCAGCGCCAGCCAGTCCTGCAGCAGGGCGTGCAGGGCCTCCTTGCCGATGCGCACCGGTGGGTTGGACCAGATGAGATCCACCGGTGTCGAGCTCTGGCGCAGCTCGGCCAGCAGCGCGTCGGCCGGGGCGACACGCACGTTGTCCAGGCCTGCGGCAGCGACGTTGTGAGCGGTCAGGGCCAGGGAGCGCTCATTGACATCGACCGCCAGGACCGTGGCCCCGGGGGCGGCCTCGGCCAGGGCCAGCGTGATCGGTCCCCAGCCGCAGCCCAGGTCGAGGAAGGTCCCGGTCTCGGGTGGATCGGGGACGTGATCGAGGAGGACCTGGGTGCCCTTGTCGAGGCGGTCGGCGCTGAAGACGCCCGAGGCCGTGACCACCGTGCGCTCGACGCCGCGGATCGAGAAGCGGTGGGTGCGCTCCTCGGCCTCGACGGCGGGGGAGGCGGTGAAGTAGTGCTCGCTCACACCCGTCAGGCTACTCGCGTACTCTGACGGGCATGACCGCCCCGCCCAGCTCCACCAGCAGTCCCTCGATCCGGGCGCTGCTCGGCTCGCGGGCGGGGCACCTGGCGATGGCGGTGCTCGTCGTCGAGCTGCTGGCGGGCATGCAGGTCTACCTCAACCAGACGGTTCTGCCGCTGCTGGCCACCGAGATGGGCGCCCGCAACACCTACGGTCTGGTGACCGCCGCGGCCCAGGTCCCCGCCTTCCTCACGATGCCGCTGGGCGGAGCCATGCTCACCCGGTGGCGGCCGGCCCGCCTCATGACCGCGCTCACCGTCCTGCTGGTGGTCGGCGCCGTCGTCGGAGCCCTTGCCCCGAACGTGGGGGTGTACGTCCTCGGGGAGATCCTGCGTGGGCTGGCAGCAGGGTCCCTGGCAACGGCGACCATGGGGGTCATGGTTGCCGGCCTGCCCGACGCCTGGAGACGACTGTGCCTGGCGGCGGGCTCGGGCATGTGGGTCGTGGCGGCCCTGGCCGGCCCCGTCTACGCCTCCGGCGTCAGCGCCTCCTGGGGCTGGCGCTGGGCCCTCGTGGCCTACCTGCCCGTGCTCATCGCGGCCCGGGCCGTCATGGCCACCCAGATCCGCGACCTCAGCCTGGATGAGGAGACGGGGCGCGACGAGGCGGTGCCATGGCTGCCCGCCCTGGCCATGGCCGCGGGCGTGGCGCTCATCGGTGCGCTGCGCGCCTCCAACCCCTGGTTCTGGCCCGGCGTCGCCGTCGGCACCGCCCTGGTGCTCTGGTCCTGCTCACGCGTCCTGCCGGCCGGGACCCTGCGCCTGGTACCCGGCCGGCGCGCGGGCATCGCCACCTTGCTGTGGGTGTGCGCCTTCTTCCTGGCCCTGGACTTCCTGGTGGCTCCCAGCGCCCACGACGTCCTGGGCATGACCCCGACCCAGACCGGCTGGGCGCTGACCGCCGGCGGCGTCGGCTGGTCGGTCGTCGCGATCGCCTGCGGGGCCCGCCCGGCGCGAGAACCGGAGGCCTACCGACGCCGCACCACGCTGGCCGTGGTCTTCTTCGTGGTCGGAGCCACGCTCATGGTGATCACGGTCCTGGGCCGACCGCACTGGTGGGGGCTGCCCGTGGGATACGGCGTGGCCAGCATCGGCATGGGCCTGACCCACCTGGACACCATGAACCGAATCGTCACCGATCCCGCCCGGCCCGACGGCATCACCCACGCCCAGGCCGCCACCGCCGTGACGATCGCCGGTGCGGCCGGCGGTGCCGTCCTGGGGACGGCCGCCACGGCCTTCGTCGCCCCCACGGCAGCCGGTGTCGAGACGGACCGGCTGTGGCCGACGCTCGTCATGCTCGCCGTGGGGCTCCTTCTCACCCCGCTGCTGGCCCGACGCGCCGCTTGAGCGCGCAGGTGGCCCCACGCGCCCGCGGGCAGTAGCATCGCCCCCATGTGGATCCTTCGTATGCGCTGAAACGGCGGCCGGCGCCGCTCCCCGCCAGAACCATCGCGCCCCATCGGAGGGGCGCAGGCATACGACGAAGGACATTTTGTGACCCATCACCACTCCACCACCCCCTCCACCCCCGAGGACGCAGCAGACCTGCGCGACACCCGCGACGTCCATGAGGGCCGTGACGTCCGTGACGTCCGTGACGTTCACGACGTCCATGACGTTGTGGCCCGGGTCCTGTCCCGGACCGGAACCGCCCTGGCCTCCACCGCCGCCCAGCACGAGCACGCTGATGGCTACGAGGACGGCCTCGACGACGGCGCCCTGGAGCGGGAGGCCCGCGCCGCCCGCCGCCGTGTGGCTGGCCTGTCCACCGAGCTGGAGGACGTCAGCGAGGTCGAGTACCGACAGGTCCGCCTGGAGAAGGTCGTCCTGGTCGGCCTGGAGCTGCCCCGGCCCCACGGCCCGGCCACCGGCGCACCGGGCGGAAGCGGCCAGGTGCGCGACACCCAGGACGCCGACACCTCCCTGCGCGAGCTGGCCGCCCTGGCCCAGACCGCCGGCAGCGAGGTCCTCGACGCCCTCATCCAGAAGCGAGACCACCCCGATCCCGCCACCTACCTGGGCAGCGGCAAGGCGCGCGAGTTGGCCGACGTCGTGGCCGCGGCCGGCGCCGACACGGTGATCGTCGACGGCGAGCTCGCCCCCTCCCAGCGCCGCGCCCTGGAGGACGTCGTCGGCGTCAAGGTCGTCGACCGCACCGCCCTCATCCTGGACATCTTCGCCCAGCACGCCAAGTCCCGTGAGGGTAAGGCCCAGGTCGAGCTCGCCCAGCTCGAGTACCTCCTGCCGCGCCTGCGCGGATGGGGCGAGTCCATGTCCCGACAGGCCGGAGGCCGCGTGGCCGCCGGTCAGGGCATCGGCTCGCGCGGCCCCGGAGAGACCAAGATCGAGCTCGACCGGCGCCGCATCCGCCAGCGCATGGCCCGCCTGCGCCGCGAGATCCAGGCCATGGCGCCCTCACGCGAGACCAAACGGGGCTCGCGCCGACGCGGGGCCATCCCCTCGGTGGCGATCGCCGGCTACACCAACGCCGGCAAGTCCTCCCTCATGAACCGCCTCACCGAGGCCGGCATCATGGTTGAGGACGCCCTGTTCGCCACCCTCGACCCCACCGTCCGGCGGGCCGAGACCTCCGAAGGACGCACCTACACCCTCACCGACACCGTCGGTTTCGTGCGCAACCTGCCCCACGAGCTTATCGAAGCCTTCCGCTCCACCCTGGAGGAGGTCGCCGGGGCCGACCTCGTGCTGCACGTCGTCGACGCCGCCCACCCCGACCCCCTCAGCCAGGTGGCGGCCGTGCGCACCGTCCTGTCCGAGATCCCCGGAGCCCTGGACGTGCCCGAGCTCATTGTCCTGAACAAGACCGACCTTGCCGACGCCGTCACCCTGGCCGCGCTGCGCACCGGCCTGCCCGGGGCGGTCGCGGTCTCGGCCCGCACCGGGGAGGGGATCGAGGAGCTGCGCGCCCGCATCGAGCAGATGCTGCCCCACCCGCAGGTGAGCATCGACGTCGTCGTGCCCTACTCCCGCGGGGACCTCGTCTCCCGGGTCCACGCCGAGGGCGAGATCGACACGGTCGGCTACGTCGAGGAGGGCACTCACGTCGTCGCGCGCGTCGGCGCCGCCCTAGCGGCCGAGATCGAGGGCGCCGCCGCAGGCGTCACCGTCGGCTGAGAGGCGCCGTGACGCCGAGCGAGCCGAGCCGGACGGACCGGCCTGACACTGATGGCGCCGGTGATCGCAAGGTCCTGGACGCCTTGGACGCCGCGGTGCGCTCCATGGGCGGCAGCCCCCGCCAGGGACAGACCACCATGGCCCAAGAGACTGCCCAGTCCCTGGCCGACGGCACCCACCTCCTGGTGCAGGCCGGTACCGGGACGGGAAAGTCGCTGGGCTACCTGGTGCCCGCCATGGTCCACGCCGTGCAGGCCGGTGCCCGGGTCGTGGTCTCCACCGCCACCCTGGCCCTTCAACGGCAGATCCTCACCAAGGACGCGCCCCTGGCCGCCGACGCCGTCGAGCAGGTCACCGGCACCCGCCCCGAGGTGGCCCTGCTCAAGGGCTGGCAGAACTACCTGTGCCGACACCGCCTGGACGGAGGCTACCCGCAGGACGAGGACGAGGCCGCGCTCTTCGGCGTCGGGGAGGCCATCGCCCAGCCGGCCGCCGGGCACGGGAGTGACGCGAGCCTGGGCGAGCAGGTGGTCCGCCTGCGCGAGTGGGCGGCCAGGACCGACACCGGTGACCGCGACGACCTCGTCCCCGGCGTCTCCCAGCGCGCCTGGGCCCAGGTCTCCGTCTCCCGGGCCGAGTGCCTGGGGCAGTCCTGCCCCCTGAAGTCCGAGTGCTTTCCCGAGCTGGCGCGCGCCGCCGCCTCCCGGGCCGATCTCGTCGTGACCAACCACGCCATGCTTGGCGTGGTCGTGGCCGGCAACCCCGGTGTCCTGCCCGACCACCAGGTCCTCATCGTCGACGAGGCCCACGAGCTGGCCGACCGCATTCGCTCCCAGGGCACCATCGCCCTGTCGGCGGCCGCGGTGGCGCGTACCGCCGCCACCGCCCGCAAGCACGCCTCCGTGCTGGTCAGCGAGCTGGAGTCCGCGGGCCAGACCTTCCAGCTCGCGCTGGCCGAGCTGCCCGACGGCCGCCTGGAAGCGCCCCTGCCCACCGCCCTGCACGACGCGCTCGTGGTTCTGGCCGGCGCCGCCCGCCAGGTCGCCTCCGACGTGCGCGACCAGGCCCGCGCCCTGGGGCGCGACCGCTCCAGCGAGGCCGCCGGGGGTCTGGCGGTCGCTCGTACCGCCGTCGCCGACCTGGTCGACGCCCTGGACCGCATGACCTCCGACTCGGTGGCCCAGGGCCGCGACGTCGCCTGGATCGAGCGCCCCCGCATGGGCGCCGAGCCCCCGCGCCTCCTCCTGGCCCCCATCGAGGTCGCCGGGTCGGTGGCCGGCCACCTGCTGAACGGCCGCGTCGGCGTCATGACGTCGGCGACCCTCGCCCTGGGGGACAGCTTCGATCCCATGGCCCGCTCCCTGGGACTGACCCTGGCGGAGCAGCCCTGGAGAGGTCTCGACGTCGGCTCCCCCTTCGACTACCCCCGCCAGGGCATCCTCTACGTGGCCGCCCACCTGCCCCGCCCCGGCGCAGGCATCTCCGAGGCCGCCCTGGATGAGATGCTCGCCCTGGTCGAGGCCTCCGAAGGAGGCATGCTGGGCCTGTTCTCCTCCAGGCGCGCCGCCCAGGAGGCCGCCGAGGTACTGCGCGGAGCCACCGACCTGCCCGTCTACGCCCAGGGCGACGACCAGCTGCCCACCCTGGTGCAGGCCTTCGCCGAGGACGACGCCGCCTGCCTGGTGGGCACCCTCTCACTGTGGCAGGGCGTGGACGTGCCCGGACGCACCTGCCGCCTCGTCGTCATCGACCGCATCCCCTTCCCCCGCCCCGACGACCCGGTCGCCCAGGCCCGCACCGACGCCGTCGTGGCCGCAGGTGGCAACGGCTTCATGAGCGTGTCGGCCACCCACGCGGCCCTGCTCCTGGCCCAGGGGGCCGGGCGCCTCATCCGTCGCAGCCAGGACCGCGGCGTCGTCGCCGTCCTGGACTCGCGCCTGCGCACGGCGCGCTACGGGGGCTTCCTCACCCGCTCCATGCCCGCCCTGTGGCCGACGACGAAGCCCGACGTGGTGCGCGGCGCTCTGAGGCGTCTGGCCGTGCGGCCCGATGCCCCGGAGGAGGAGTGAACCTGTCGGCTGGGCCTTTCGGTAGGTGCCCCTCGGGAGGATCTGCACGTAGGCTTGGCGTGAGCGGGTGCTCGCGCCCCTGCGGTCCTGCCCAGCAGATCCCACCGAGGAGAAGAACGTGTCAGACCACATCACCACTACCGCTGAAGGCTCCTACCCCACCAACCGTTCCGGCCGCCCCTCCAAAGTCGCTGTCATCGGTGCCGGGGCCGTCGGCTCCACCCTCGCCTACGCCTGTGTAACCAAGGGCGTTGCCCGCGAGGTCGTGCTGCAGGACATCGTCAAGGAGAAGGTCGAGGCCGAGGCCCTCGACATCGCCCAGGGAATCCAGTTCACCTCCGCCGGCTCCGTCTCGGGATCCGACGACCCCGAGATCTGCCGCGACGCGGACGTCATCGCCATCACCGCCGGTGCCAAGCAGAAGCCCGGCCAGTCCCGCCTCGAGCTGGCCGGCGCCACCGTCGGCATCATGGAGAAGATCCTCCCCAAGCTGGTCGAGGTCGCTCCCAACGCCATCTTCGTCCTCGTGGCCAACCCGGTGGACGTGGTGACCTACTGCGCCAAGAAGATCACCGGCCTGCCCGAGAACCAGGTCTTCGGCTCCGGCACGGTGCTGGACACTGCCCGGATGCGGTACCTCATCTCCCTGGAGACCGGTACGGCCGTCCAGAACATCCACGGCTACATCGCCGGTGAGCACGGCGACTCCGAGGTGCCCCTGTGGTCCTCCACCGAGATCGGCGGCGTGCCGATCACCCAGTGGGGCACCACTCTCGACGGCGGCGTGTTCGACGAGTCCAAGCGTAAGCGCATCGCCCACGACGTGGTCCGCTCCGCCTACCGCATCATCGAGGGCAAGGGCGCCACCAACTACGCCGTCGGCCTGGCCGTGCAGCGCATCATCGGTGCCGTCCTCAACGACGAGCAGCGGGTGCTCACCATCTCCCCGCTGCTGGACAACTGGCACGGCATCTCCGACGTGTGCATGGCCGTCCCCACGATCGTGGGACGTGAGGGCGCTGGGCGTCGCCTCGAGCTCCCTCTAACCGCTGAGGAGGAGGAGCGCCTGATCGCCTCCGCCGACCACCTGCGTGAGGTCGCGCGCGGCCTGGGTTACTGAGTCACTGGCCTGAAGCGATGAAGGACCGCCCCGCTGAACCGGGGCGGTCCTTCTGTCATGAAGACCGGGAGTGACTACAGGGCGCGCAGCACCGTGACCACCTTGCCCATGATCGTGGCATGGTCTCCGTCGATCGGGGCGTAGCTGGAGTTGCGGGGAGCAGCCACTGGTGGCCGTCGCGACGCGAGAGCACCTTGACCGTCGCCGAGGCGCCGTCGACATCCTCGATCATGGCCGCCACGATCTCTCCGTTGGCCGCGTCGGGCTGAGAGCGCACCACCACCCAGTCGCCGTCGCAGATGGCGGCCTCGATCATCGAGTCCCCGTGCACCTCCAGCATGAAGAGCTCGCCCTCGCCGGTCAGGCGGCGGGGCAGGGCCATGACATCGGTGATCTCCTGCTCCGCCAGGATCGGGGTGCCGGCGGCGATCCGCCCCACCAGCGGAACGGCGACCGCGTCCCCGTCCTCGACGCCGGGGAGGTTGGGGGAGTCAAGAGAGGAGACGTGAGCGCCACCGGGGGCGGCTGCACGGTCGCCAGGGCCGTTGTCGGCGGAGACGACCTCCATCGCCCGAGGACGATGGGGGTCTCGGCGCACCAGGCCCAGGCGCTCGAGCTTGTCCAGCTGATGCTTGACGGAGGAGGGACTGGTCAGCCCCACCTGCTCACCGATCTCACGCAGTGAGGGTGGATACCCGTGGGTGGCGATGGCCTCGCGGACGGCCTCATAGACCGCGCGGGCGCGCTTGTCGAGGTCGCTGACGGCCTCCGCGACCGCTGCTGCGTTGGTCGCCTTCGAACCGCCGGTTCCGGCGGGCGGCATCGGGCTCGGTGAGTCGCCCTGGTGTGCTGTGGTGCTCATGGTCCTGGCTCTCCCTGCCGGACGGCCCTCAGGCCCGGGGGCGTCAAGGGCACGGAATAGATGTCGGTGGTCCGTGATCGTCTTGGACATGACCAGCCTACTGGCGAGACGAGCACGATTCAAACACATGTTCGAAGAAGTGCTGGACGTGTCGCCTCTCAGGCGCTAATGTATCGAACAAGCGTTCGTCGAACATGTGTTCAGGAGGTTGCTGTGAGCGCCATTGCCATCCCGCTCCCGTCCCGCCAGGCTTCTCGGGCTCGGACTGATGAGCCCGTTGCCGGGCCGGCTAGCGGCCGGGGCGGTGGGCAGTCCTCCCGTCGGCCCAGGCTGAGGCTGGTCACCGAGGACTTCGTCCCCGAGGCTCCCGTGCGGAGCGGCCTCGAGGGCGCTCCGCGCCCCGGGTCCGCATCCGTAGGCGTCGCGGCGCTGCCGGAAGCGCCGGCAATGCGTCGTCCCGCGGCGTCCGTGGCCCTGCGGGGCCGTCGCACGGAGCTGGAGAGGCTGGCCCCGCAGCACCCGGCGGTGCGGGCCGCCGGGCTGCGACGGAGCGCCCAGCAGGAGGAGGATCGGCGAGGTGGCGCTCAGAGTGTGGGCAAGAGTGAGTCCGTCCTGTCCCTCCCGCGGAAGACGGTGAAGGCGGCGGTACGCTCTCGGGCGGGGCTGCGGCTTCTTCGTGGCGGGCTCGCGGTCATCGTCGCGGCCTTCGTGCTCACCTGCAGCGGACTGACCATCGGGGCCCTGGTGGGCTTAGTCTCTGCGGCCCCCGCCACGGCGGTTGCACAGGTGCCGGCGGATACCACCACCACGGTTGTTCGCCCTGGTCAGTCCCTGTGGGACATCGCCGAGGCGAGCGGGACCTCGGACGTCCCCGAGATGGTGGCTCGGATCGCCGAGCTCAACGACCTGAAGGGGACCACCATCCGTGCCGGACAGACGCTTGAGATTCCTGCGGTGTGAGAACCGGTGCGCGGGTCGTACCTCGAGGAGGGCTTGCGGGGCGGCCCACCGGGCGTTTACCCTCCGATGGACTGACCATAGTCCAGTGAGTTCGGAGGTTGTAGGCGTGCACTGCCCCTTCTGCCGTCATGACGGCTCGCGCGTTGTCGACTCCCGGACCGCTGAGGACGGCACCTCGATCCGTCGTCGTCGTGAGTGTCAGCAGTGCGGGCGCCGCTTCACCACTCTGGAGACCGCCAGCCTGTCGGTCCGCAAGCGCTCCGGCGTCGTCGAGCCCTTCAGCCGTGACAAGGTCGTGGTCGGGGTCAGACGCGCCTGCCAGGGACGCCCCGTCTCCGACGATCAGCTCGCGCTGCTGGCGCACCAGGTTGAGGAGGCCATTCGCGCGGGAGGTCAGGCGCTCGTCGACTCCCACGACGTCGGGTTGGCGATCCTGGGGCCCTTACGCGAGCTGGATCAGATCGCCTACCTGCGCTTCGCCTCGGTCTACTCCTCCTTCGACTCCCTGGAGGACTTCGAGAAGGCCATTGCCGAGCTGCGCAGCACCGAGGCTGCCTGCTGACCTGGTCGGACGACGAGGGCCTGCGCGGCGTGAGGAGCCCGTCAGGGGCTTGCGACAAAGGAGGACGTGGCAGACTTAACGTCATGCGCGTCCTCATCGTCTCCGACTGCTACGCGCCCAGGTTGGGCGGCATCGAAACTCAGGTGCGGGATCTCGCCCGCAACCTGAAGCTGGCCGGTCATGAGCCCGCCGTCGTCACCGCCACGCCGGTCGGTGACGGTCGTGGCCGCAGCGTTGAGAGGGTCGATGGCTTCCCCGTCTTCCGCACCACTGCGCACCTGCCCAAGGAGGTGCCCGTTCATCCCCGAGCCGGGCGCGAGCTCGATGACCTCCTGTCGCGCCTGCACCCCGACGTCGTGCACGCCCACGTCGGCGTCGTCTCGCCCTTCGCCTGGTCCGGCATCGCCTCGGTCCGGCGAGCGGGGCTCCCGCTGGCCGTCACCTTCCACTGCGTCCTGGGGCCCTGGGCGCACGTGGCCGGAGCGCTGGGTCCCGTCAGCCCCGTGCGGCTGTGGCAGCGCGGCGGCGCCGACCTGACGGCCGTGTCCTCCATGCTCGCCGCCGAGGTCCGTCGCGCCGGCGCTCACGATCCCGTCACCGTTCTGCCCAACGGCATCACCGTCGAGGACTGGCGCCTGGAGCGCCCCGGCCCCCAGGAGCGACGGCCTCACCGGCCAGTCACGGTCGTGGCCTCTCTGCGATGGGTCGAGCGCAAGCGCCCCCTGCAGGTCGTGCGCGCCTTCACCCAGGCGGTCAGAAGTACCCCCGGCACCGATGCGCTCCTCAAGATCTACGGGGACGGTCCACTGCGCGAGCAGCTCGCCCGCGAGGTCGCCGAATCCGGCCTGGCCGACCGCATCGAGCTCGTGGGGCGCGTCGAGCGCACTGAGCTCGCCCAGGCCTTCACGCGTGCAGACATCTACCTGCAGACCTCGCCCGCCGACTCCTTCGGTATCTCCACCCTGGAGGCCCGCAGTGCGGGGCTGGCCGTTGTCGCTCTGCGCTCCAGCGGAGTGCGCGACTTCATCACCGACGGCGTCGATGGTCTCCTCGCCGACGACGACGCGGGCCTGGCCCGCGAGCTCGCCACCCTCCTGGAGGACGACGAGCTGCTCGAGCGCGTCAAGACCCACAACTACGACAACGCCCCCTTGCCCGAGTGGGGCGCCGTGGCGCAGATGAACGTCGAGGCCTACCGGCGCGCCATCGCCCTGGCAGCTGCGTGAGCTTAACTGGCTGCGTGAGCCGGCGTTGGAGGTGAGGGCGTTATCGACCCCCTCGTCAGGCGGTACTGGCGTCGTTGAGCACCTCGGAGAGTCGACGTGCCGCGGCCATGACCACGTGCCCGTGAACCCGGCCGGGTTGACGGCCCATGCGCTCAATAGGGCCGGAGATCGAGATCGCGGCCACCACCTTGCCTCCGGGCCCGCGTACTGGCGCCGAGACGGAGGCGACTCCGGGCTCACGCTCCCCAACCGACTGAGCCCATCCCCGACGTCGGACCGCCGAGAGCATGGTGGCGGTGAAGCGGGCCCCCACCAGACCGCGGTGCAGGCGGTCGGGCTCCTCCCAGGCGAGGAGCACCTGGGCGGCCGAGCCGCCCTGCATGGACATGGTGGCGCCCACGGGAATGGAGTCGCGCAGCCCGATCGGGCGCTCGGCATTGGCCACACAGATACGCACATCCCCCTGGCGGCGGTAGAGTTGCGCCGACTCGTGGGTCTTGTCGCGCAGGGCCGCCAGCACCGGTCCGGCGGCGGACAGGAGATGGTCCTCTCCCGCGGCGCTGGCCAGCTCGGTGAGCCTGGGGCCCAGGATGAAGCGTCCCTGGGAGTCGCGGGCGACCAGGCGGTGGAACTCCAGGGCGACCGCGATGCGGTGAGCCGTGGGTCGGGCCAGGTGCGTGGTGGACACGAGCTGGGCCAGGGTCGCCGGCCCCGATTCCAGCGCACTCATCACCAGGGCCGCCTTGTCGATGACGCCGACGCCGCTGCTGTCGTTCTCCGGGGAGTTCTCTGAGGGGCTGTCCATAATCTGATACTGGCATTTCAAGGTATGAGATTTCAAGTTAGGGTCCACCTCGGAAGCGGCGCAGTGTCAGCATCCTGTAGGCCAAGGCTCAATGGCCTCGGATGTGGAGCGGCCGCTTCGCGCGGTCTGCGCGGGCCAGCAGCGTCTTCGGGTGCTCCTGAGCGCGGAGCGGATCGGGAACACCTGTTGCTGAGAGGATGAAGTCGATGGGAATGACTCTCGCCGAGAAGGTATGGCGCGATCATGTGGTGTCCAAGGGGAGCGACGGCGCTCCCGACCTGCTGTACATCGACCTCCACCTGGTCCACGAGGTCACCAGCCCCCAGGCCTTCGAGGGGCTGCGCCTGGCCGGACGCACGGTCCGTCGCCCCGACCTGACGATCGCCACGGAGGACCACAACACCCCCACCGTGGACATCGACCTGCCGATCGCCGACGTCACCAGCCGCACTCAGATCGAGACCCTGCGTGCCAACTGCGCTGAGTTCGGGGTGCGGCTGCACTCCCTGGGGGACGCCGACCAGGGGATCGTTCACGCCGTCGGCCCGCAGCTGGGGCTGACCCAGCCCGGCATGACCGTGGTCTGCGGTGACTCCCACACCTCCACCCACGGCGCCTTCGGGGCCCTCGCCTTCGGTATCGGCACCTCCCAGGTCGAGCACGTCCTGGCCACCCAGACCCTGCCCATCGCCCCCTTCAAGACGATGAGCGTCACCATCGACGGGGACCTGCCCTCGGGCAGCGGGGCCAAGGACATCATCCTGGCCATCATCGCCAAGATCGGCACCAACGGGGCCCAGGGGCACGTCATCGAGTACCGCGGCCGGGCCATCGAGCAGCTCTCGATGGAGGCCCGGATGACGATCTGCAACATGAGCATTGAGGGCGGGGCCCGGGCCGGCATGATTGCCCCGGACCAGACCACCTTCGACTACCTCAAGGGCCGTCCTCACGCGCCCGTCGGCGAGGACTGGGATGCCGCCGTGGAGTACTGGTCCAGCCTGCGCACCGACCCCGACGCCGTCTTCGACACCGAGGTGGTCCTTCAGGCCGAGGACATCGAGCCCTTCGTCACCTGGGGCACCAATCCCGGGCAGGGCCTGCCGCTGTCCGCGCGGGTCCCCGACCCCGAGGATATCGCCGACGCCACCGAGCGGCTGGCCGCCGAACGAGCCCTGGAGTACATGGACCTCGTTCCGGGAACGCCCCTGCGCGACATCAAGGTCGACACCGTCTTCATCGGCTCGTGCACCAACGGCCGTATCGAGGACCTGCGGGCCGCCGCTGAGGTGGTGCGCGGACGCAAGAAGGCTGAAGGACTGCGCATGCTCGTGGTACCGGCCTCAGCCCGAGTGCGTCTGCAGGCCGAGGCCGAGGGTCTGGACCGGGTCTTCACGAGCTTCGGCGCCGAGTGGCGCAACGCCGGCTGCTCCATGTGCCTGGCCATGAACCCCGACAAGCTCTCCTCCGGGGAGCGCGCGGCTTCCACCTCCAACCGCAATTTCGAGGGGCGTCAAGGAAAAGGCGGACGGACCCACCTCGTCTCACCCGTCGTCGCCGCGGCCACCGCCGTGCGCGGGGCGCTGTCGGCCCCGGGGGACCTGCCGCCGCGGCCCAAGGCCTCGCAGGACTCGGGCGATATCCCGACGGTCCCGGCGGTTGCGCCGGTCGCTGGCGCGCCTGAGGCGAGCGTCCAGTAGGGGCCGGCGCGCAGGAGATGAAGGCATACAGGCGAGGACAGGCCCGCTAGGGGCCGAGTAGAGGCAAGGAGATCCAAGACCGTGGACAAGTTCATCCGACACACCGGCATTGGCGCCCCGTTGCGGCGCAGCGCCGTCGACACCGACCAGATCATCCCGGCGGTGTATCTCAAACGCATCACCCGCACGGGTTTCGACGACGCCCTGTTCGCCTCCTGGCGGGCCGGTGAGCCCGACTTCATCCTCAACCAGGAGGCATACAAGCGGGCCTCGGTGCTCGTCGCCGGTCCCGACTTCGGCACGGGCTCCTCACGGGAGCACGCCGTGTGGGCGCTCAAGGACTACGGCTTCAAGGTCGTCCTGGCACCCCGCTTCGCCGACATCTTCCGTGGCAACGCCGGCAAGCAGGGACTGGTGGCCGGCGTGGTCTCCCAGGAGGACTGCGAGCAGCTGTGGAAGATCCTCGAGACCGAGCCGGGCACCGAGGTGACGGTGGACCTGGAGAACCGCACGGTCGAGGCCGGGTCCTTCCGCTGCGCCTTCTCCATCGACGACTACGTGCGCTGGATTCTCATGGAGGGACTCGACGACATCTCCCTGACCCTCACCCAGGAGGACGCCATCCGCGCCTACGAGGAGGCCCGTCCAAGCTTCAAGCCACGCACCCTGCCGGCCAAGCACTTGCCTGCCCAGGAGGTTGTCTCTGCCCGGGCCGCGGATATGCCCCGGCCCTGAGCGGGACCGGGAGGCTCGCAGCCGGCGCGCGAAAGAATTCCTCCTCCGAATTTCATCAGTATTAGCACGGTCTGCCCTACTATTAATTGGGGCTTTCTGTGAGTCGAAGGCCACCTGATACAGCCCTGAAAAAGACCCTGGGAGTCCCTCCAGTGCGCTTATGCTGGGACGGCCTCGCGCGCCTGCGCGGGGATGGGTGAGCGGCTCGTGCGCGGCACACCCAGATGACGTCATGGAGGTGTGCATGGTCGACGGTCTGCTCCAGGTCGAGGGCGGTCGCCCGCTGACTGGTGAGATCACCGTCCGCGGAGCCAAGAACCTGGTTCCCAAGGCGATGGTGGCGGCGCTGCTGGGCTCGTCTCCCTCGGTGCTGCGCAATGTCCCGCTCATTCGTGACGTCGACGTGGTCTCGGGGCTGCTGAGCCTGCACGGCGTGAGCATCGACTACGACCAGCGTGAGGGCGTCCTCCAGCTGGACCCATCCAAGGTCGAGTCGGCGCACATGGCTGACATCGACGCGCACGCCGGCTCCTCGCGCATTCCGATCCTCTTCTGCGGTCCGCTCCTGCACCGCCTGGGAGAGGCCTTCATCCCCGACCTGGGCGGGTGCCGTATCGGTGATCGCCCCATCGACTTCCACCTGGAGATCCTGCGTCAGTTCGGCGCCGTGGTGGACAAACAGGCCCAGGGTATCCGACTGACCGCGCCTCACGGTCTCAGCGGCACCGTCATCGAGCTTCCCTACCCCTCAGTCGGAGCCACCGAGCAGACCCTGCTCACTGCTGTGCGCGCTCAAGGACTGACCGAGCTGCGCAATGCCGCCGTCGAGCCCGAGATCATGGACCTGGTCGATGTCCTGCAGAAGATGGGCGCCATCATCTCGGTGGACACCGATCGCACCATCCACGTCGAGGGCGTTGACGAGCTGTGCGGCTACACCCACTCGGCCCTACCGGACCGCATTGAGGCGGCCTCCTGGGCCTCGGCCGCCCTGGCCACTCGCGGGGACGTGTTCGTGCGCGGAGCCCACCAGAGCCACATGACCACCTTCCTCAACACCTTCCGCAAGGTAGGGGGCGCCTTCGACGTCACCGATGCGGGCATCCGCTTCTACCACCCCGGTGGGGACCTGAAGTCGATTGTGGTGGAGACCAACGTCCACCCTGGCTTCATGACCGACTGGCAACAGCCTCTCGTCGTGGCGCTCACCCAGGCCCAGGGCCTGTCCATCGTCCACGAGACCGTCTACGAGAACCGCTTCGGGTTCACCGGTGCCCTTCGCAAGATGGGGGCTACCATCCAGGTCTACCGCGAGTGCCTGGGCGGCACTGAGTGCCGCTTCGGCCAGCGCAACTTCTACCACTCCGCAGTCATCTCCGGGCCCACGCCCCTGACCGGTGCCGACATCGTCGTGCCCGACCTGCGCGGTGGCTTCTCCCATCTCATCGCGGCCCTGGCCGCCGAAGGCACCAGCCAGGTCGAGGGCGTCAACCTCATCGACCGCGGCTATGAGCACTTCATGTCCAAGCTGGAGTCCCTCAACGCCGCTGTCACCCGTCTGGCCTGAGGCAGATCGACGCCGGCCCCTGCCCGTGGGCCCCGTGGACCCGCAAGGCGGGGCGCACGGGCAGGGGCCGGGCCCGGCTCGGACAGCCTCGTTCAGAGCGCCTCAGCGGATAGAGTTCACCCGTGCCTGCAACACGCCCCATGACCCCGTTCTACCGCTTCGCCGCGCGCGGAGCGATCATCCCGTTCCTCAAGATGGTCTCCCGGCAGAAGGTGACCGGCCTGGAGAACATCCCCCGCGAGGGCGGCTTCATCGCCGTGGCCAACCACCTGACCGACCTCGACTCGCTCACGGCCATGCGAGCCCTGGTCGATGCCGATGTCCCCGTCTACTCGCTGGCCAAGTCCACCCTGTTCAAGGTGCCGGTGCTCGGCTCCATCCTGCGGGCCGGCGGCCAGATCCCGGTCCAGCGGGGCACGCAGAACGCGGCCACGGCCCTCAAGGCCGCCAGTGAGGTCCTGGCCGACGGCGGCGCCATCATGATCTTCCCCGAGGGCACGCTCTCCCGCGACCCCCTCAAGTGGCCGATGGTGGCCAAGACCGGGGCGGCCCGACTCGCCATGACCAGCGGCGCCCCCGTCCTGCCCATGGGGCAGTGGGGTGCTCACGAGATCCTGGACACCTACGGGCGTTCCTTCCACCCCTTCCCCCGCAAGGACGTGCGCGTCACCATCGGCGAGCTCATGGACCTGTCCCGATTCGGCTCGGACACCCAGGACCGCGAGGCCGTGCGCGCCTGCACCGCCGAGATCATGCGGGCCATCACCTCCCTGGTGGAGGAGCTCCGCGGGGAGAAGGCCCCCCGCCCCTTCGACATGCACTACGACGGCGACCCCGGCAAGGGAAGGATCGGCGTGCGCCGCCCCGACCCGCTGCCCGAGGCGGACACTCAGGAGGACGGTCAGTGAACGGCGTCGAACCCGCAATGAGCGCACCGGTACGCCCGGCCGCGGCCGTCATCGGCTCAGGAGCCTGGGGCACCACCTTCGCCAGTCTCCTGGCCCAGGCCGGCACCCCCACGACGATCTGGGCCCGGCGCCAGGAGGTGGCCGAGGAGATCAATGCCGGCACCAACGAGCGCTACGTCCCCGGTCACCGCCTGCCGCAGGGCCTGAAGGCGACCACCGACCTGGCCGAAGCCGTCGCGGGGGCGGGCATCGTCGTCGTCGCCGTGCCCTCCCAGGAGGCCCGGGGGGTCCTGGAGCCCCTCCGGTGCGCCCTGGCCGACGACGCCGTGGCCGTCTCCCTCATGAAGGGCATCGAGCTGGGTACCGGGCTGCGGATGAGCGAGGTCCTGGCCGAGGCCCTGGGCATCGACGCCTCCCGCGTCGTGGTCGTCTCCGGCCCCAACCTCGCCGACGAGATCGCTGCGGGCCAGCCCACCGCCACCGTCGTGGCCGCCGCCGACGAGCAGATCGCCGCCCGGATCGCCTCCCTGTGCGCCACCGGCACCTTCCGCCCCTACACCAACACCGACGTCCTGGGCGTCGAGCTGTGCGGGGCGGTCAAGAACGTCATCGCCCTAGCCGTCGGTGCGGCCGCGGGCCGGGGCCTGGGGGACAACTCCAAGGCCACGATCATCACCCGGGGCCTGGTGGAGATCACCCGCCTGGGCCTCAAGCTCGGGGCTCGCCCGGAGACCTTCTCCGGGCTGGCCGGCATGGGGGACCTGGTGGCCACCTGCTCCTCGCCCCTGAGCCGCAATCAGACCTTCGGCCGCCACCTCGGCGAGGGGATGAGCGTGGCCGAGGCCGCTGCGGCCTCCCGGGGCGTGGCCGAGGGCGCCAAGTCGGCCCGCGCCGTCCTGGACCTGGCCCGGGCTCACGGCGTGGACATGCCGATCACCGCCGGAGTCGTCACCGTCGTTGAGGGAGCCGCCAGCGTCGCTCAGGTCACTGACGCGCTGCTGGCACGTCCCCGCAAGGCCGAGGGCGTTCACGCTGCACCGTCTCAGGCCTAGCCGCTGTGACTCCTGAGAGCCACCTTAATTCCGGGTTCGCCATGCGTTATCAGCATGTGGGGCGCCGCGCGGTAGCGTGGGGCCTATGACAGTCCTCCAGGAAACCGGCCCCTCCGTGCCCAGCTCTGACAAGTCCACAGTGCGTGTTGCCGTCGTCTTCGGCGGACGCAGCGGCGAGCACACGATCTCCTGCGCCACCGCCGCCGGTGTCCTGTCAGCCATCGACCGCGACCGTTACGAGGTTCTTCCAGTGGGCATCACGCCCGAGGGCCAGTGGCTGCTCGTCGAGGACGATCCGGCCGCCCTCGAGCTCAGCGACAACCGCCCCCCGGTGACCATCACCGCCGAGGGCCTGGGGCGGGGAAGGCTCAGCGCCCCCCTGGGAGGAGGCGAGCTCACGGTACTCGGCCCCACGGGGCCTGAGGTCCTGGGCCAGGTCGACGTCGTCCTGCCGCTGCTGCACGGGCCCTATGGCGAGGACGGAACCATCCAGGGCATGCTGGAGATGATGGGTCTTCCCTACGTCGGCTGCGGGGTGCTGGCCAGCGCCGCGGGCATGGACAAGCAGGTCACCAAGGTGCTCCTGGGGGCCGCGGGCATCGCCACGGCGCCGCACGTCGTCGTCGGTCCCCACGCCTGGAAGCGTGACCCCGAGGCGATCCTGGAGGCCTGCCGGTCCCTGACCTACCCCCTGTTCGTCAAGCCCGCTCGCGCCGGCTCCTCCCTGGGAATCAGCAAGGTCGACCGCCCTGAGGACCTTCCCGAGGCCATTGAGACGGCCCGCGCGGTCGACCCCAAGGTCCTCGTGGAGAGCGGCATCGTCGGACGCGAGGTCGAGGTCGCCGTCCTTCAGGGCCGCGGCGATGACGCCCCCCGGGTGGCCGAGCCCGGCGAGATTGCCATGGACGCCTCCCAGGGCGCCGGCGAGTTCTACGACTACCAGACCAAGTACCTGGCCCACGACGCCGTCGCCATGGTCTGCCCGGCGCGCATCGACCCTGAGGCACGCGCACTCCTCATAGATACCGCCGCCCGGGCCTTCGAGGCACTCGGCTGCGAGGGACTGGCCCGCGTCGACTTCTTCCTCACCGATACCGGTGAGGCGGTCGTCAACGAGATCAACACGATGCCCGGCTTCACCCCCTTCTCCATGTACCCCTACATGTGGCAGGTCTCCGGGCTGGGCTACACCGAGCTGGTCTCCGAGCTCATCGAGCTGGCCGTGGCCCGCTCCACCGATGTCAACCGCTGAGCAGGCCCCAGCCGGCGCAGAGGCAGCGGGGGAGGACGTGCGGGTCGGTGACCTCAGCGAGGAGGAGCTTCTCGCCGTCATCACCCCCCTCCTGCCCCGCGGCCCGCAGGCCCCCGTCGGCACGGGGGACGACTGCGCGGTCCTGTCCTTTCCCGACTCGCGCACGGCGGTGAGCACCGACGTCCTGGTTGAGGGACGCCACTTCCGCACCCAGTGGTCCACGGGCCGCGACGTCGGGGCGAGGGCCGCTGCCCAGAACCTCGCCGATGCCGCCGCCATGGGCGCCAGGCCCGTCGCGCTCGTCGTCGGCCTGGTCATGCCTGCGGCCACCCCGGTCAGCTGGGTGCGGGACTTCGCCCGAGGACTGGCCCAGGGCTGCGAGCCCTGCGGGGCAGGCGTCGTGGGTGGCGATCTCAGCTCCGGTGACTCACTGATCGTGTCCGTCACGGTCCTGGGCGACCTTGAGGGCAGGGCCCCGGTTCTGCGAAGCGGAGCGAGGCCCGGTGACGCCGTCGTGCACGTTGGAACCCTGGGACGCAGCGCGGCGGGACTCGCCCTGCTCAGCGCGGGCACCGACTGCGCATCAGGCGCGAGCGGCGCTCTCCCCTCAGGTCAGGAGCATCCCCGGGCCCAAGCCTGTATCGAGGCCTTCCGCGCCCCCGCCCCGCCCCTGGCCGCGGGCCGAGAGCTGGCACTGGCCGGCGCCACCTCCATGCTGGACGTCTCCGACGGGCTGCTGCGCGACGCCAGTCGGATCGCCCGCGCCAGCGGCGTCGTCATTGAGCTCGATGATCCCGGCGACCTGCCGGACGCGTCCTTCCTCGAGCCGGTTGCCGCGCTCGTGAGCGGCCACGACGGATCAGCCGCTCGCGACCTGGCCCGCAGCTGGTTGCTCACCGGGGGAGAGGACCACGGACTGCTCGCCACCGTCCCAGCAGACGCCTTCGATCGGCTGCCCGCCGGAGCCCGGGTGATCGGCCGGGTCCTGAGCCCGCAGTCCTCACCGGACCAGGTGCCGGGGCGCCGACCGGGCGTCCTCCTGGCAGGAGAACCCGCGCAGGAGCACACCGGGTGGGACCACTTCTCCCACACCTGACGGGCCGTAACCGTGAGGAATACGGGGCACGACAAAGGCCGCCGACTGCTTGCGCAGTGGCGGCCCCGTGCTCGAAGGACTCGAGGTGATGCGCTCAGATGTTGCGCGTCACCTTCCCGGCCTTGAGGCAGGACGTGCACACGTTGAGGCGCTTGGGGGCGCCATTGACGAGAGCACGCACACGCTGGATGTTGGGGTTCCACCGGCGGTTGGTCCGCACGTGGGAGTGCGAGACGCTCTTGCCGAAGATGGGGCCCTTGCCGCAAACGTCGCACACAGCAGCCACGGTCTCACTCCTGATCTTCAATGCTTCAACGCTCAGGCCGATGCCTGGCGCCAGGTCTTACCGCCCAGGCGCGAGGCGCCGGGCAACCCGAACACAATAGCGGACCTGCGTGTGGCGCCCCAAGCCGCCTTGGCGTGCGTTCGAGCACATGCCATCGCGCTTGAGGCCCGAGGAGCAAGTGTGGACTCAGCGTGAAATGTGATGAATATCATTAAGCGATGAACGTGTGCCCTAGCCGGATGTGGTGGTAGGGGCCTGACCAGCGCGCCGAAGTCCCGAATGCCCCTTCGGCTCCCCACCGCCCCGAGCGTGGTCCTGGTGCGGGCGTCTCGCTCCGGTGGGAGGAATGTGTTCGGACAGGTACTCTGAAACCACATATCAAACCAAAGGCTCGGCCCAGCCATGAACCAGGCTCGCTGAACGCCTGCACATATGCAGATCATGCAATGGAACAGAAGGTGTTCGCAGCGTGAGACACATGGTGTGCTGGTCGTAGCCGGGATGCAGGGGAGGCGAAGATGGCGCAGTCTCAAGGACGCCGCCCCGTTACCCCTGTCTCAGGGGCCCAGGTGCTGCAGGGGGCCGCAGTGCGGCGCTGGATCGCGCTGGCGGAGATCGTTGCCGATCAGACTCGGGACCTGGTGGACGTCCTCAATGTCTTCCCCGTGCCGGATGCGGATACCGGAACCAACGTCCTACTCACCCTGCGCTCGGCCTCCGACGCCCTCCACTGCCTGGGGCGGGCCGCTGATGCCGCCCAGGTGGCCCGCGCCGCAGCCGACGGCGCGGTCCGGGGAGCCCGCGGGAACTCGGGTCTTCTGGTCTCCCAGGCCCTGGCCGCCTTCGCCGACGTCTGCGCCGAGGCCCCGGATCCCACTGGCCTGCGCCCCGTCGAGCTCGTGCACGTCTACGAGGCCATGGCGGACACCACCTGGGCGGCGGTCTCCCGCCCGGTCTCGGGGACCCTGCTGTCAGTCGCTCGAGACGCGGCCACGGCCGCCCGCTCCGCCCTGGAGGAGGCGACCGCGAGCTCGCCCGCGACCCTGAGCCTCATCGCCGCTGCCGCCGCCTTCGGTGCCCAGGAGTCCGTTGTGGAGACCTCCGGCCTCGGGCACGGCCCGGTGGATGCCGGGGGAGCAGCCTTCATGCTGCTGCTGACCTGCCTGTCGGACACCATCGACGCGATGCAGGATGCGGACCCCAGGACGACTGACGCCCCGGAGCTGCGTCAGGGCCAGCAGGACGCTGACGAGCACGCCCCCTACACCGCCGTCGCCCGCCAGATGCTCACCGACCTGGCCGCAGGCGGGGTGCCGCACAGTATCGGTCCCGAGCCCCTGGGCATGTCCACCGGCGAGTTCGAGGTAATGTACCTGCTGGAGGCGACCGCGGTCCAGGCCGGTCAGCTGCGCCGGGACCTGGAGCGCATTGGTGACTCCGTGGGCGTCGTCGGCACTCCGGACGCCCTGGGGGTGGGCCTCTACCAGGTCCACGTCCACACCGACACTCCGCGTGCCGCCTTGCCGCACGCGGGCCGCGCCCGCCAGATCTGCATCCACCACCTCCACCCCACCGCCCTGGTGAGCTCCACCGACGAGCCTCCGTCTCCGTGGGGGGCGCTCGACTCCGACCCCACGGGTCACGTGGTCTCCTTCGAGCGCCTGGCCGCACGCCGGGCCGAGCGCAAGGCGAAGTCGGTGCGCATGCACCCCTCCCAGGCGGTCGCCCCCCGCCCCGCGCCGGCGCAGGCCCCGCATCTGGCCGTGCGCTCGCGGCAGTCCGGCGTCGGTGTCATCGCCTGCACCCGGGCTCCCGGGCTCATTGAGCAGCTTGCCCGCTCCGACGCCGCCGTCGTCCTCAACCCGGATCGGGAGGGGATCGCCCGCGCCGCCGCGGACCTGGGGGCCTCCCAGGTCATCGTGCTGCCCTGCGACGCCGCCTGCACCGAGGCGGCCCACGACGCCGCCCGCTTCCTCGCGGCCCGCTCCGCGGTCTCCACCGTCCGCCCACCGGCGGGGACCCGTCAGGCGGGCGCCGCTCGCGAGACCGCCCGTGTCGGGGGACAGCCGGAGCGCTATGCGGCCGAGGGCATTCAGCTCCTCGTGTGCGACACCGACGACGAGGCCCGGGTCCTGGCCGCGGCGGTGGCCCTGGCCGGCAGGGGCGAGGAGGCCGAGCTGGCCGAGCTGGCCCGCCGCGCCTGGAGCGCCGCCGCGGGGCTGCGCACCATCGCCCTCGACGGAGCCCAGGCCGACGCCGAGGCCGTGGCTCGCGCCGTGGCCTCGGCGCTGCGACCCTCCGATGAACTGCTCACCGTCATCACCGGCCGCAACGCCGGCCGTGACGTCGGCGCCCTGGCCGCCAGCGCGGCGGTAGGGGCCCGGGGGCACGTGGTCGGTGAGGACGTGGAGGTCGCCGTCCATGCGGGCGGACAGGAGCACCCTGACGTCCTCATCGCCATCGAGTAGCCGTCTCTTCGTGCTGCAATGCCCTGAGGGCGCCCGCATCTGCAGGCGCCCTCAGGTCATGAACGGCACCCAGGCTCCTTCGTCATAGGGTGGGGTCGTGTCCGGCTCGTCTGATCGCTCAACCCGCACGCCCCGCCCCGGCAGCGTCGGCCCGCTCGAGCGTCCTGTGACCCGGCTCGTGGGAAAGCGCACGGCCGTCCAGCTCGCCAAGCAGGGGGTGGAGACCGGAGCGGATCTGCTGCGCCTGCTGCCTCGACGCTACGACACCTGGGGGGAGCTGACCGACATGCGTACCCTCGTCGAGGGCGAGCAGGCCACCGTCCAGGCCCGGGTCGTGCGCGCCTCCTCCCGGCGCACCCGCTCCGGCCGGGTCCCGGCCCTCATGGAGGCCACCGTCACCGACGGCGCCTCCACCATGGACCTCGTCCAGTTCGGTGCTGCGGGTCAGATGCGTGCCCGAGCGGCCCAGCTGGCCCCCGGAACCACCGTCCTGCTCAGCGGTAAGGTGGGACTCCACCGCGGACGCAAGCAGCTGTCCAACCCGCGCCTGTACGTCCTCGACGAGCTCGACGAGGACGAGCGTGAGGCCCTGCTGGCCCGCCCCATGCCCATCTACCCGGGTACGGAGGCCCTCCCGTCCTGGTTGGTGGCCAAGGCGGTGCGCATCGTTTTGGACCAGCTGGAGCCGGGCGACGTCGCCGATCCTCTCCCCGAGGAGCTGCGGCGCGAGGCGGGGCTGGTCGATGCCTACACCGCCTACCGCTGGGTGCACCGGCCCGAGGACTGCCAGCAGTGGAAGGCCGCCCGGAAACGGCTGCGCCACGAGGAGGCCCTCATCTTGCAGGTCGCCCTGGCTCAGCGCCGAGCCCACCATGAGGCGACCCGCACCGCGGTCGCCTGGCCCGTACCGGAGGCGGAGGACTCCCTGAGAGCGGACCTCGACGCCCGCCTGCCATACGACCTGACCGCCGGCCAGGTGCGGGTCGGTCAGGAGATCTCCGCCGACCTGGCCCGCACCGTTCCCATGCAGCGCCTTCTCCAGGGCGACGTGGGGAGTGGCAAGACCCTCGTGGCTCTGCGCGCCATGCTTCAGGTGGTCGGAGGTGGAGGGCAGGCCGCCCTCCTGGCCCCCACCGAGGTCCTCGCCGCCCAGCACCACTCCTCGCTGGAAGCGGTCCTGGGGCCCATGGCCCGCCTCGGGATGCTCGGTGGCGCCGAACGCGCCACCCGCGTCCACCTGCTGACCGGCTCCACCCCCGCCGCTCAGCGCCGTCGGATCCTCGCCGGGCTGGTCGCCGGTGAGCCGGCGATCGTCGTGGGGACCCACGCCCTGCTGTCCGACACGGTGCAGATCCCCTTCCTCGGCCTGGTCGTCGTCGACGAGCAGCACCGCTTCGGCGTCGCCCAGCGCGACGCCCTGCGCGAGCGCGGCGGTCTCACCGACCCGGCCACCGGCCGCAGTCACACTCCCCACCTCCTGGTCATGACCGCCACCCCGATTCCGCGTACCATCGCCATGACGGTCTTCGGGGACCTGGCCACTTCCGTCCTGGACGAGCTGCCCGCCGGGCGCAGCGCCGTTCCCACCCACCTCGTCCCGTGGTCGCGCACCTCCTGGGTGGAGGGCATCTGGCGGCGCGCGGCCACCGAGGTCGCCTCCGGAGGACGGGTCTACGTCGTGTGTCCACGGATCGAGGTCGACGACGAGCCTCGACAGGAGCAGGCGGAAGGCACAGCGGCTTTCGATGTTGATGGTGGGCCGGGGGAGGAGCCGCTCGCGGAGGACGGGGACGGCTCGCATCCTGACCGCCCACTGGCCGCCGTCGAGGAGTGGAGGCAGCGACTAGACGGTGAGCCGGCCCTGGAGGGCGTCGACGTCGGGATCCTCACCGGGCGCATGAGCAGTGAGGACAAGGCTGCCGCCATGGCTGACTTCGCCTCGGGCGTCACCCCGGTCCTGGTGTCCACCACCGTCGTCGAGGTGGGGGTGGACGTGCCCGAGGCCTCCATGATGGTCATCCTGGACGCCGACCGCTTCGGCCTGTCCCAGCTCCACCAGCTGCGCGGGCGGGTCGGGCGCAGCAGCAGGCCGTCCCTGTGCGTGGCGGTCACCGGTGCGCAGGTCGGCTCCACCGCCTTCCACCGGCTCAAGGCCTTCGCCTCCACCACGGACGGATTCGCGCTGGCCGAGGCCGACCTCGAGCTGCGCAGCGAGGGCGACGTCCTGGGGGCCTCGCAGTCGGGTCGCGCCTCCGGGCTGGACCTGCTGCGCGTCACCCGCGACGCCCGCCTCATCGCCACCGCGAGACGTCAGGCCGAGCGGATCGTGGCCGCCGATCCGCAGCTGAGCGGGCACCGGGCCCTGGCCGCGGCGATCGCCGAGCGCCTCGACGAGGAATCCCAGGCCTTCCTCGAAAGAGCGTGACGCGCCAGGGCGCGAGCCGGGGAGCGCCCCCGGCTCAGGCCGGTTCTGCGAACCAGATCGTGGTCTCGCCGTACCGCTTGTCTGCGAAGCGCTCCAACCCCGCCGGCCAGGTGGGTTCCGGCGAGCGCGTCGAGCGCTCGACGACGACGACGGCGCGCGGCGCCAGCCACGGGTCCTCGCTGCGGACCAGGGGGGTGAGGATCGCGGTGAGCTCCTCCTCGCTCAGCTCGTAGGGTGGGTCGAGCAGCACCAGATCCACCGGGGCGCCCGCCGCACCGGCCAGGAAGGCGGCCGCCTTCGCGGTCACCGCCGACACCCCGCCCAGGCCCAGTGAGCGGATGTTGCGCTGGCAGGTCTGCGACGCACCGCGTGAGGAGTCCACGAGCGTGACCTCGCCGGCCCCCCGGCTCGCGGCCTCCAGACCCAGGGCCCCGGAACCCGCGCACAGGTCCAGCACCCGGGCGCCGTCGAGCACCCCGTAGTGGTCCAGGCGGGCGAAAAGAGCCTCGCGGACGCGCTCGGAGGTGGGACGCGTCCCGGCCCGGGGGACCTCAATCCTGCGTCCGCCCACGGTTCCGGCCACGATCCTCGTCATGGGACAGACCCTACCCGGCCCGCAGCCCGCTTCCCTTGTGGCCGCTGCGCTCAGCCCTCCTCGGCCGGGGCGTGCTGACCGTAGCCGGTGTCCTGGATCTTGCGCGCGACCGCCGCGACCTGCTCATCGGAGAGGATTTTGGGGCTGCCGACGGCGAGCGTGCGCAGGTAGAGCTCGCAGACCCACTCCAGTTCCTGGGCCAGGACGTAGGTGGAGGCCAGGTCCGGCCCGGTCACCACGGAGCCGTGGTTGCTCATGAGGGCCGCGATACGTCCCTCAAGGGCCTTGGCGACATTGGCGGCCAGCTCGGGGGAGCCGTAGATGGCGTAGTCGGCCACTCGCACGTCACTGCCGCCGAACATGCAGATGTAGTAGTGCACGGCCGGGAGCGCGCTCACGCCCTCGAGGCTGGCCACGGTGGTGGCCGCGTAGGAGTGGGTGTGCACGACCGACATCTGTCCGGTCGCCCGCAGTGCGGTCAGGTGCAGGTCCAGCTCGCTGGCGGGCTTGAGCGGTCCCTCGACCTGCTTGCCGGTGGCGTAGTCGACCACGGCGACCAGGTCGGGGCGCATCTCCTGGTAGGGCAGCCCCGAGGGAGTGATGGCGACCAGGTCCCCCTCCCGAACGGACAGGTTGCCAGCGGTGCCGACGACCAGGCCGTCGTCGGACAGGTGGGAGCAGGCGTCGGTGATCTGCTGTCGAGCGTCGTTGAGAAGCATGATGGGCTCTTTCCCCGGGGCGTACCGCTGCGCGCCCCGTTGCGTCAGAAGTGGTACCGAGGCATCGTCTCATGTTGGCGCTCTCATGTCTACGATTTTGCGTTCTTGTTTTCATGCTTGACATGGCTGCTTGGTTGGGGTCATTCTATGTTTGCGCTCACATCGATGTGGGTCCTGGTCATCGTCGCCCAGTGAAAGGAAACCTGTCATGCCCACCGCGTCCTACCCCGCCATCGGAATCCGCCCCCTCATTGACGGGCGCCGTCGTGGCGTGAGGGAGTCCCTCGAGGACAAGACCGCTCAGCTGGCCAAGGATGTCGCCGAGCTCATCTCCTCGCGCCTGACCTACCCCGACGGCAGCCCGGTGCGCTGCGTCGTCTCTGAGACCGCGATCGGAGGCGTGGCCGAGGCCAACCGCTGCAAGGAGCAGTTCCGCACCGAGAACGTGTGCGCCGACTTGACTGTCACCGCCTCCTGGAACTACATCACCGAGGTCCTCGACCTCGACCCCTCCATCCCGCACGCCATCTGGGGCTTCAACGGCACCGAGCGTCCCGGGGCCGTGACCCTGGCCGCCGCGGCCGCCGCCTACAACATGCTGGGCATCCCCTGCTTCGGCATCTACGGCCACGACGTGCAGGACGCCGACGACTCGGGCCTGACCGACGACGTCGTTGAGAACATCCTGCGCTACGCGCGCGCCGCCCTGGGGGTCGGCCTCATGAAGGGGCGCAGCTATCTCTCGATCGGGACCGTCTCCATGGGGATCGCCGGCTGCCGCGTCCCCGAGCAGTTCTTCGTCGACTACCTGGGCATGCGTGCCGAGTACATCGACATGATCGAGATCGACCGCCGTATCGCCCACGGCATCTACGACCACCAGGAGTACGAGACCGCCCTGGCCTGGGCCCGGGAGCACCTCACCATCGGGGAGAACCGCAACCCTGAGGCCAACCGCTTCACCCAGGAGGAGTACGACGAGCAGTTCGACTACTGCATCAAGATGCTTCTCATCGGCCGCGACCTCATGGAGGGCAACCCCGCCCTGGCCGATCTCGGCTTCGTCGAGGAGGCCGAGGGTCATGACGCCATCGCGGCGGGCTTCCAGGGGCAGCGTCAGTGGACGGACTACAAGCCCAACGGCGACATCCTCGAGACCTTCCTCAACACCACCTTCGACTGGAACGGCAAGCGGCCCGAGAAGGTCTTCGCCACGGAGGGCGATGCCGGCAACGCCGTGGCCATGCTCTTCAACTCCGTCCTGACCCACCGCCCCCAGCTCTTCAGCGACGTGCGCACCTACTGGAGCCCCGAGGCCGTTGAGCGGGTCACCGGCTACAAGCTCGAGGGATGCGCGGAGAACGGTTTCATCGACCTGCGCAACTCCGGGGCCACCACCCTCAACGCCACCGGCCAGGAGAAGGACGCCGGGGGCAACCCCATCATCAAGCACTGGTGGGAGATCACCGAGGCGGACATCGAGGCGGATCTGAAGGCCTCCACCTTCCACGCCGCCACCCGCGAGTACTTCCCAGGAGGTGGTTTCTCCACGCACTTCACCACCGCCGGCAACATGCCCGTCACCGCGACCCGCCTGAACTTCGTGGCCGGTCAGGGGCCGGTCCTCCAGATCGCCGAGGGCTGGACCGTGGAGCTGCCCGACGACGTGCGTGACCAGATCGTCTACCGTACCGACCCGACGTGGCCGACGACCTTCTTCGTCCCGCGCCTGACCGGCCAGGGCGCCTTCACCTCCGTCTACGACTGGATGGCCAACTGGGGCGCCAACCACACGGCCACCGGCTACGGACACTTCGGCGCCGACCTCATCACCCTGGCCTCGATGCTGCGCATCCCCGTCTACATGCACAACGTCGAGCGCGAGAGGATCCTGCGTCCCAAGGCCTGGGTGCCCTTCGGTACCGCCGAGCCCGAGAGCGCCGACTTCCGGGCCTGCGCCACCTTCGGTCCTCTCTACCGCTGAAGGATCGCGGCCATGACGAGCACCGACGAGCACCGACAGAACATGAGCCTGAGCGGCGCGGGGCAGGACAGGCAGGCGGCTGAGTTCCACGCGCTCGCCCTCGACCTCGGTTCCAGCTCCGTGCGAGCGGTCCTGGGAAGCTACCGGCAGGGAGCCGTCAGCACCGAGGAGGTCTTCCGCCTCCACCACCAGGCGGTGGACGACCACGGCACCCTCACCTGGGATCTCGAGCGCATCATGGACGGTGTTCGTCGGAGCATCGCCATGGCGACGCAGCGCCTGGGGCGGGCCCCCGACTCCATCGGCATCGACACCTGGGGAGTCGACTACGGTCTGCTCGACGCCCACGGAGAGCTGCTGCGCGCCCCACGCGCCTACCGGGACCGGCGCATGGCCCGCTGGGCCGCGGACCTGGACCGGGCCCTCCCTGCGCAGACGGCCTGGAAAGAGACCGGCATCCTGCCCCAGCAGATCAACACGGTCTACCAGCTCTACGCGGACCTGAGACAGGAGCCCGACCTCGTCGATCGGGTGGATCGATTCCTGCCCCTGCCAGACCTCGTGGCCCACCTGCTCGGGGCCCCCGTGCAGGCGGGGCGGGCGATCGCCTCGACCACCGGGCTCGCCTCACCTGGGGCACGAGAGTGGTCGCCTCGCGTGCTCCAGGCCACCGGGATCCCCGAGGGCTGGATGCCCCCGCTCGTCGACGACGCCACGGTGGCTGGGACGACCCCAGAGGGGATCACCATCGTGCGTCCCGGCGGGCACGACACCGCCTGCGCCGTCCACGCGCTCGGTCTGGCCGGTGACGAGGTGCGCCTGTTCATCTCCTCGGGATCCTGGAGTCTCATCGGGGCCGCCGTCCCGAGCCCCGTCCTGGATGAAGCGGCGCTGCGGGCCGGACTGACCAACGAGGTCCGCACCGACGGAGGCATCCGCCTGCTGCGCAACCTCACCGGTTTCTGGCTGCTTCAGGAGTGCCAGCGAGCCTGGCACGAGCCCGACACCGGCGCGCTGGTCGAGGCGGCGGGGCAGTGCGCCTCCCTCGGGGTCGTCATCGACCCCGACGACGAGCTCTTCACCACTCCCGGAGACATGCCGGACAAGATCGCCCAGTGGTGCCGCAGTCACTACAAGGTGGCTCCCGAGGGGCCGGCGCAGACGGTCCGGCTCATCCTCGAGTCGCTCGCCTGCGCCCACGCCGCCTACGCCCAGGGGCTGCAGGACGTCGTCGGTGACCAGCTGGATCCGGCGGCACCGATCCACCTGGTGGGAGGCGGGGCGCGCAACAGCCTCCTGCCGGCCATGACGGCGGCGGCCTGTCACCGTCGGGTCATCGTGGGCACGCCGGAGGCCAGTGCCCTGGGTAATATCCTCGCCCAGCTCGAAGCCGCCGAGGTCCTCGACCCCAGCGCGCGCGGCGAGGTGCTGCGCCGCAGCGTCGGCTCCGTGAAGGTCGACGCCTCCGGGGCCATCGCCGATCCCGGTGCCTTCGACACCATGCGGGAACGGCTGGGCAACGCCACCGCCGACTGACCGCCAGGCACGTCGAGCGCAACCACACATTGAACTGAACACCCACCACACGAAAGGAGCAACGATGCTCCGCAACATTCCCGCCAACCTGTCACCCGAACTCGTCAAGATCCTGCTCGAGATGGGCCATGGCGATGAGATTCTCCTGGCCGATGCGAACTTCCCCGGGCACCACCTCCACCCCACCACGGTGCGGGCCGACGGCCTGGGGATCCCCGACCTGCTCAGGTCCATCCTCACGCTCATGCCCCTGGACCGCTACAGCAGCTACCAGGTTGCCCTCATGGAGACGGTTGGCGACGACCCTCGACCTCCGGTGTGGGACGTCTACGAGCAGATCTGGAACGAGGCCGAGAAGGATGCCGGACCGGTGAACGTCAAGACGATTGAGCGCATGGCCTT
>NZ_KV811036.1:402-42528 GCF_001812965.1 Actinomyces sp. HMSC075C01 | reverse complement strand
CCCCCAGCGTCTACGCCGTCGTGCTCACCGGGGAGACCGCCCTGTACGGCAACCTCATCCTCAAGAAGGGCGTGCTGTGATGACTGCGATCCTCGACCCCGTGGCTGAGGAGGCCCCCGTCCGGGAGGGGACGGCCAAGCGGGGCTTCCTGTATCCCGGGATGGCGCTGCCCTTCTGTCTGCTGGTCTCCTGCTTCGCAGCCTGGGGCCTCGCCGGAAACATGACCGATCCCCTGGTCAAGGTCTTCCGCTCCGTGTTCTCCATGTCGAACCTGCAGTCCTCGCTGGTGCAGTCGGCCTACTACGGGGCCTACTTCTGCCTGGCGATCCCGGCGGCCTTCATCAACAGCCGCCTGGGCTACAAGGGCGGGGTCCTCATCGGGTTGGTGCTGGCGGGAACCGGCGGGCTCCTGTTCATCCCCGCGGCCTATGTCATGACCTACTCGGTGTTCCTGACCGCCCTGTTCACCCTGGCCGCCGGCTTGTCCATTCTGGAGACCAGCGCCAACCCCTTCGTGATGTCCATGGGGCCGGAGCATAACGCCACCCGTCGTCTCAACTTCGCACAGGCCTTCAACCCCATCGGCTCCAACCTCGGGGTACTGCTGGCCGCCCTGCTGATCCTGCCCAAGGTGAACCCGGCCACCGCCGAGCAGCGCGCGGCCATGAGTCAGGAGACCCTGCTGGCCACCCAGAGCGCAGAGCTCAAGGCGGTCATGGGCCCCTATGTCGCCCTCGGGCTCCTCTACATCCTGCTGGCCGTCATGATCGGCCGGGTCAAGGTCGTGGAGCGGCCGGTGGAGTCCGCCGCGGGTGGCAGCGGTGGGCCAGGCAGGCTCATGCGCCTGCTGCGCAACAAGCGCTACAGCTTCGGGGTGGTGGCGCAGTACTTCAACGTCTCGGCCCAGACCTGCATCTGGACCTACACCCTGCACTACGTCACCAGCGCCTTGGGCGTCTCGGACAAGGTCGCCGGCTACTGGCTTCAGGCCAGCCTGATCGTCTTCCTGGTCTTCCGTTTCCTCATGGTGGGGCTCATGGGGCGGTATGACGCACGCAAGCTGCTTCTGCTCATGTGCTCCCTCGGGGTCGGCCTGTCCCTGTTCGCCATGGTGAGCGTCAACATTCTGGGGGTGCTGGCCATCATCTCCCTGTCCGCGTGCATCTCCCTGCTGTTTCCCACCATCTATGGCGAGGCCCTGATGGGGCTGGGGGAGGACACCAAGTACGGGGCCGCCGGTCTGGTCATGGCCATCATCGGTGGGGCCACCATGCCTCTGGTGCAAAGTGCCATCATGGATCACACGTCTCCTGCGGTGTCCTATGTCACGGTTGCCGGGTGCTTCGTGGTGGTGGCCGCCTACGGGGTCTACACGCTGCGCGCGCCCAGGCCCGTCAGCGCCTCCTGACGGTCGGCTCCCACTTCGGGGCCCTCTGCACCCACGTGACATGACGTGGGCGCAGAGGGCCCCTCCGTAGGCTCAGTGGGTCTGCCCGAGGAGGTGGTCGCCGGCGCTAGGCCCTGGTCGATGACGCCCTGACGACGAGTGTCGGCTCCAGGCGGATGCTGTGGGCAGGGGCACCCTCGACGAGCTCGTCGGACAGGCTCAGCGCAGCCCTTCCCAGGGCGTCGAAGTCCTGCGTGACGCTGGACAGGGACGGGGTCGTCCAACGCGCCAGGGGGATGTCATCGAAGCCGACGACGGCGACGTCGTCGGGAATCCTCACGCCGGCGGCGAGCAGCTCGTGGCACAGCCCCAGAGCGATGTCGTCGTTGGCGGCGAAGACTGCGTCGGGCAGACCACTGTCGAGCAGGCGCCTGGCGACCTTGGCCCCGGCCTCTCCCGTCCAGGCATCCGTACCCACCCAGCGGCCGGGAACCCCGGCCTGGGCGCATACCGACTGGTAGGCGGCCAGGCGCTCCGAGGCGTCCTGCCAGGACAGGTCCCCGGTGACGTGCAGCAGGCGGCTGCGCCCCTGAGCCAGAAGGTGCTCCGTTGCCAGCCTGGCCCCCAGGGACTGGTCGATGGAGACGGTGGACAGCTCGGAGAACTCGTGCTGACCTGAGATGATGGCCACGACCGGACCACGGTGGCGCTGGGATGAGAGGATGGCCAGGACGTCGGCGCGCTGAGCCAGGACCACGATGGTCGCCACGCGGTGGCCGTGAAGATGGGCCAGTGCCTGTCGCACGGATTCCGAGTCGCTTCCCTCGGCAGTGGCCAGGACGAAGGTATCCCCCCGCTCGCGCACAGCCCTGGCGATCGCGGAGAAGGTGGAGGCCATCCCGTGCGACAGCCCGGCGGTCAGCAGGATTCCCACGGCCCCGGAGGAGCCCGAGGCCAGTGAGCGGGCGGCGAGGTTCGGCTCGTAACCCAGCGCCTGAACGGCTGCCAGAACCTTCTGACGTGTCTCGGGACGGACCGACGGGTGGTTGTTGAGTACGCGGGAGACGGTCTGAGACGAGACTCCGACCGCCTCGGCCACGTCACTGAGGGTCACGCGTGTGGACACAAGGGAAATATAGCAGCGCCTCCATGGGGCTCCCAGGACGCCCGGCGCGCAGCGGCAGCGTGCTGGCGCGGGTAGTGCGGCGCGCGTCCCGCACCGCGGCGGGCCCAGCCAGTAGCGTGAGCGTATGAGCCTGGCCGTCTACCCCGGAAGCTTCGATCCCCTCACCCTGGGGCACGTCGACATCGCCGCCCGTGCGACCACGCTCTTCGACGTCGTCGTCATCGGGATCGCCCACAACGCCGCCAAGGCCGGGCGCCACCTGCTCGACGTCCACGAACGCCTCCGCCTGGCCAGGGACTCCACCTCCCACCTGCCCGGCGTCGAGGTGGACATCGTCCCCGGGCTCCTGGCCGACTACTGCAGCCGGCGTGGGGCGAGCGCCATCATCAAGGGCCTGCGCAACGGCAGCGACCTGGATGCCGAGCTGCCCATGGCCCTGCTCAACCGCGACCTGGGGGCGCCCGAGACGGTCTTTCTGCCCGCGTCCGCCGCCTACACGCACATCTCCTCCTCCCTCGTCAAGGACGTCGCCGGCTATGGCAGGGACGTCTCCGCCCTCGTACCGCCCGCTGTGGCCCACGCCCTGGAGGTCCGGCTGGCCCAGGCCCCCGGCTCTGCAGCCCATGACGGCGTCGACTCAGGACCCGTCCCACCCGGGACCCCGCCAAGCCGCTTCGTCGGCGCCGACCACACTCGAGAGGACCTACCGTGACGACCAGCCGCGATGCCGGAGACGACCTGCTGCGTATCCTCGATGAGCTCGACGAGCTCATCAGCAACGCCCGATCCATGCCGATGAGCGCCTCGGTGATCGTCAACCGGGAGAACGTCCTGCACCTCATCGATCGGGCTCGTGACGCGGTCCCGACCGCTGTTCGTCGCGCCGAGAAGATCGTCGCCGACGCCGACGCCGTCCTGGCTGAGGGACGGGCCGAGTCCGAACGGCTCGTCCAGTACGCCCAGGAGGAGTCCGAGCGCCTCGTGGCCGGGGAGAACATCGTGCGCATGGCCAATGACCGGGCCGACAGCATCGTGGCCGCGGCGGAGGACAGGGCCGCCTCCCTGCGTCACGGGGCCGACGAGTACTCCGACCGCACCCTGGCCTCCCTGGAGGCCGAGGTCGCCAAGGTCGCCGAGCAGATCCGCGCCGGCCGTGAGGTCCTGGCCGGCCGCCTGGGCGACGGCTCGGGCCAGCCGGTGGAGATCCAGGAGCCCGTCCGCCGCCGCTCGGCCTGGTCCGTGGACCCCTCCGCCCACTGAATCGGTGGCGCCGCCGCCCCACCGGGTACGCTCGCGCCAGACACCTCGTCCAATCACCCCGCCCTCCAGCAGCCCAGCACCGTGTGCAGCACCTGTGCATCAGCTGGGCATCACGCGGTCATCATGCCGCTGGGGCCCCTCGGTCATCGCTGGATACGGCGCGGTCAACCCGCTGTGGAGGAACCCATGTCAGGACTCGTCGTCGATATCGTCGACCTGCCCCGTGCCACCGGCTCGGTCAAGAACCTGCAGATCCGCACCCCCGCCCCCGCCGACCTGGGCACCGAGGTCATCGGTGTGCCCGAGGGCAGCGACCTCGCCCTCGACGTCACCCTGACCTCCATGGACGACGGCGTCCTGGCACATGCCGACGCCGACCTGCACGTCCACGGCGAGTGCGTGCGCTGCCTGCGCGACCTCGATGAGGACCGCAGCGTGAGGATCGACGAGCTCTACCTCTTCCCCGAGGTCATCGAGGCCCAGCGGGCCGAAGGCGATGAGGAGGCCGAGGACCTCCTGGTGGTGGGGGAGACCACCCTGGACCTCGAACCGGCGCTGCGCGACGCCCTGGTGCCCACGCTGCCCTTCCAGCCCCTGTGTCGCCCCGACTGCCCCGGACTGTGCCCCGACTGCGGCAAGCGGCTCGAGGACCTACCCGCCGACCACCACCACGAGGTCCTTGACCCGCGCTGGTCCGCCCTGGCCGGCCTGCTGGAGACCGAGACCGGTCAGGAGGGCGAGCCGGACGCGCCCACGAGCAGGGAGGAGCAGGCCTGATGGCCAAGCGCCGCAGCGCCCCGCCCGCGCGCACCGACACCGAGGCCCTCGTCTACCGCTGGGGGCCGAGCATCGATGCCCAGCTGCTCGACCTGGCCCTGACCCACCGCTCCTACGCCCACGAGAACGGCGGCCTGCCCACCAACGAGCGCCTGGAGTTCCTGGGCGACTCCGTCCTGGGCATCATCGTCACCGAGTACCTCTACCGCACCCACCCGGACGTCCCCGAGGGCCAGCTCGCCAAGATGCGCGCCGCCACCGTCTCCGAGCCGGCCCTGGCCGCCGTCGCCCGCGACCTGGGGCTGGGGGAGTTCATCAAGCTCGGCAAGGGCGAGGCGCTCTCGGGCGGGCGCGACAAGGACTCCATCCTGTCCGACACGGTCGAGGCCCTCATCGGCGCCACCTACCTCACCCACGGCCTGGAGGAGACCCGCACGGTCGTCACCCGGCTCGTCTCCCGCTTCCTGGACTCGGCCCGCACCCGCGGCGCGGGCCTGGACTGGAAGACGAGCCTCCAGGAGCTCACCGCCGTCCACCAGCTCGGCAACCCCACCTACAAGGTGACCGGAACCGGCCCCGACCACCAGCGGGTCTTCAACGCCAGCGCCATCGTCGACGGCCAGGTCCTGGGGCAGGGCACCGGAAGCTCGAAGAAGGTCGCCGAGCACGACGCCGCCGAGGCCGCCTACGCCGTCATCCTGGCCGCCCGGGGTGACGGCGGCCTCAACCTGCCCGGTGTCAACGAGGCCCTGCGCGCCGACCTGCTCACCGGACAGACCTCCCAGAAGAGCTGATGCCCGAGCTGCCCGAGGTCGAGGTGGTGCGTGCCGGACTCGCCCGGCACGTGGCCGGACGCACCGTCACCCGCGTCGAGGTCCTCGACCCGCGTCCGCTGCGCCGCCAGGACGGGGGAGCGCAGGCCTTCGTCGACCAGCTCACCGGGCGCACCCTGACCGCGGCTGTCCGCCGCGGGAAGTTCCTGTGGCTGCCCCTGGACGACGGACGCGCCCTGTCCGCCCACCTGGGCATGAGCGGCCAGCTGCTCGTGCGCGGCACCACCACCGCGACCGCTCCTGGTGCCGCCCCGCAGCCGGCCGGTGCCGCGGCCTTCCTGGCCACCCCGGACACCCTGCCCGGCCGGCGTCCCGTGGACCTGAGCGCTACCGAGCAACCCCGCTACGTGCGGGACATCTCCACCTCCACCCGCCACCTGCGAGTGCGCCTCCACCTCAGCACCGACTGCGATGACGACAGCGACAACGGCGACGACGGCGCCGGCGCGGCGGTACTCGACCTGGTCGACCAGCGCATGCTCGGCGGCCTGCACGTCGTCGACCTGACCCCCACCGCCGACGGCGCTCCCGGTGGGATGGGCGATCCGCGGCCGCTGCTTCCCGCCGACGCCACCCATATCGCCCGTGACCTTCTCGACCCGGCCCTGGAGCTGACCGGCCCCACCGGCGTCGTCGCCCGGGTACGCGCCTCGAGGCGCGCCATCAAGACCCAGCTGCTCGACCAGGGACTCGTCTCGGGCATCGGCAACATCTACGCCGACGAGGGCCTGTGGGAGGCCGGGGTGCACGGCCTGCGCCCGGGAACCGGTCTCGGCCCGAGGGCCGTGGCCCGGATCCTTGAAGCCACCGCTGAGGTCATGCGCCGGGCCCTTCAGGCCGGCGGCACGAGCTTCGACGCCCTCTACGTCGATGTCGAGGGCGCCGCCGGGTTCTTCGCCCGCGAGCTGGGCGCCTACGGGCGTCAGGGACTGGAGTGCCGCCGCTGCGGGGCCACCATGGCGCGCGAGACTCTGGCAGGGCGCTCCCACACCTACTGCCCCCACTGCCAGACCCGTCCGCGCCGACGCCGGTAGGCGGCCGTCGACGTCGGGCAGTCTCCACGACAGCCGCGCCACGACGGAGCCAGAGGTGTGACGTAGATTTCCAGCCCCTGGTAATGTCATGAGTATGGCACACACCCCCTCCTCGGAGATCGTCCGCGTCATGATCGTGGACGACCACGAGATCGTCCGTCGCGGCATCGCCGAGATCATTGACCGCGCCGATGGGCTCGACGTCGTCGCCGAGGCGGGCTCTCGGGCCGAGGCGGTGCGCCGGGCCGAGCTGGTCCGCCCCGACGTCATCCTCGTGGACCTCCAGCTGCCCGACGGCACCGGCATCGAGCTCATGCAGGAGCTGCGAGACTCCGTGCCCCAGGCCCTACCGATCGTACTGACCTCCTTCGACGACGACGAGGCCCTGGCCGAGGCCCTGGCGGCAGGCGCCCGGGCCTACCTGCTCAAGACGGTCCACGGCGCCGAGATCAGCGACGTCGTACGGGCCGTGGCCTCCGGACGCGTCCTGCTCGACGAGCGCACCGTGACGCGCCGCCGGGCGGACCACGACGACCCCACCGCCGACCTGACCAACGCCGAGCGCAAGGTCCTCGACCTCATCGGTGACGGCCTGTCCAACCGGGAGATCGGTGAACGGCTCGGAGTCGCCGAGAAGACGGTCAAGAACCACATCACCTCCCTGCTGGCCAAGATGGGTCTGCAGCGGCGCACCCAGGTCGCCGCCTGGGTCGCCGGCCAGCGCGCCTCGGGCTGGCGCAACAGCTGACGGCTCCTGCCGACGCGCTGAGCCCACCGCTGAGGGGGCGCAAGCGCTCTCAGCGCTCCCGACCGCCCCCGTCCAAGGGCACTCGCCAGGTGAAGCAGGTGCCGCGCCGCTCGCCGTCGGAGCGGGCCCGCGGACCGATGACGAAGCTGCCGCCGTGGCGGCGGGCCCGCTCGGCCATGTTGGCCGTCCCCGAACGGCGCGTCACCGAGGGATTCACCCCGACGCCGTCGTCACGGCAGACGATCTCCACCACCGGGCTGCCCCGGAAGGGCTCGGCGTCGCCCGAGGCGTGGCCCTCGTCGTCGCCGGGGCCGCAGCACTGCTCCGAGCCCGGCTGCACCCCCTCGATCTTGACATCCACCGTCACTGAGGAGGCGTGGGCGTGACGGGCCACGTTGCTCAGTCCCTCACGCACGACGGCGACCATGTCGTCGGCGACATCCGGTGCCACGGCGGCGTCGACCGAGGCGATGAGCCGGTCCTCCTCGTCGCGGTCCACCTGGGCCAGGCCCCGGCCGTCGACGCTCAGCAGCAGCGAGGGGGCGTAGCCCAGGGCGTTGCGGGCCAGGGAGGCCTCGCGCCGCAGCCGCTCGATCACACCCACCTCCTCATCGCGATCGCGCAGGGAGCGCACGATGGAGCGGATCTGGCCCACGGAGTCGTCCACCGCCTCCAGCGCGGTGCTCAGCACGGAGCACACCGCCTCCAGGTCCGCCTGTGTGCTGGAAGCCAGCCGTTCCCGGGCCGCTGAGATCTGCATGCCGGTGGCGAAGAGCTGTTGGATGGCCAGGTCGTGCAGGTCCCGGCCGATCCGGGCTCGCTCATCGAGCAGCGTGGCCATCTCCTCGGCGTGCTGGGCGTCGGCCAGCTCGAAGGCCATCGTGGCCTGCCCCGCCACAAGCTCGGCGATCTCCAGGTCCTGGGCGGTGAACGGTGCCGCACCCGGGGAGCGCAGCAGCAGCATGACCCCCACGCCCCGCCCCCGGTGGATCATGGGGGCGTAGAGGGCCGGTCCGAACTGGGCCAGCTGGGGGACCAGGAGGTCGCCGTCGCCCCAGGCGTCCTCCAGGGAGTCCACGACCAGGCCGGTCTGATGGGCCAGGGTGGTCAGGGCTCGACCCTCGGACGGGAAGAAGGTACCGATGAGCTCGTGGGCGTGCTCGCCGTCGGCGATCTCGCAGATCCAGCGCTTCCCGATGCTGGGCAGGATGAGGGCGGCCGTGTCGGCGTGAGCCACTTGGCGGACGCGGTGGGCGATGAGCGTCAGCGCGTCATCCTCCTGGGCGCCCGAGAGCAGCAGTGTCGTCAGCTCCTGGGAGACGGCCATCCACTGCTCGCGGTCGCGGGCCTCGCGGTACAGGCGGGCGTTCTCCACAGCGACAGCTGCGGCCTGGGCCAGGGTCAGGACGGCGTCGGCATCCGACCGGGTGAAGCCCCCGGGCTTGTCACACAGGTAAAGGTGCCCGTAGACCTGGCCGTGAAGGCGCAGCGGGGCCGAGAGCAGGCTGCCGGTCTCCTCACCCTCGATGGCACCGGTGAAGGCCGAGGCCCTGCCCAGGTCGTTGTCGATGACCATCCCGGTGCCCTCGAGCCCGCTGAGCATGGACTCAGCGCAGGTGGGCGAAGCACCAGCGGAATCGGGGGCGCCGGCCATCTGGGCGAGCTCATCGAGGGTCGCCGTGGGCACCCCGCTGCACAGCCCGGTGCCTGAGCCCGCGCCGGAGGGACCGGGCGAGAGGGCGCCGGCCGGGTCGACATCCATGTCCGCGTGGTTGAGCACGGCGATGGTGCCCCAGGAGGCACCGGTGATGGAGCAGGCCGACTCCACCAGACGGCGCAGCGCGTCGGGGACCCGCAGGGAGCTGGTGAGCCTGAGGGCCGCCTGGATGAGGGCGACGGTCGCCTCGTCCAGGCTCGGCTGAAGGGCCGACGCCCGGCGGCCACGGGTGGAGACCAGCTGGTCGGCGTGGACGGCGTAGGCCAGGCGTCCTGCCGCGGCGTTCTCCTCCGAAGCGGGCGCCATCGCCTCATCCCGTCGCGCTGAGGGGCCGTCGATCTCCTCCGGGGCGTCCTCGGGCACACCGGGCAAGCCAAGGCCGTCGCCGGGAGTGTCTGCTGCGTGCTGGGGGTGGGGTGTCGTCATCGTGCTCAGCTCGTTCAGCTCGTAGCGGATACGTGGTCCTGCTGCCTGTCCTGATCCTCCTGGGAGAGCGACCACCGGTAGGTCTCGGAGACGTCCTGGAGCTCACAGTGGCTGCCTCGGTGCAGGATAGTCGCCGGGGCCTGCACGCCGGTGGCCTGCGGGCGGTGTCCCATGACAAGGACCTCGTCGGCGTGCTCCAGGGCGCTGAGACGATGGGTGACCAGGAGAGCGCCGCGGCCCGAGTCACCCGCTGTCAGCAGGTCGGTCACGAGCCGGTCCGCGGTGACGGCATCGAGATGCTCACCGGGCTCGTCCAGCAGCATCAGGGGGGCCGGAGCCGCCAGGGCCCGGGCCAGCAGGAGCCGACGCCGCTCTCCACCGGACAACGTTGTGGCATCGGTGCCGATGATGGTCTCGACGCCGTCGGGAAGAGCCTCGAGCCAGTTCCCCAGGCCGGCCCGCCTCAGCAGATCACCGGCCTGGGCGGGGGTGACGTCCCCGCGCGCCACGCGCAGGTTCTCCAGGACACTGGTGTGGAAGACGTGCGCGTCCTCCGCGGTCAGGCACACCCTGGCCGCCACATCGGGGCGGGCCGCCTGCCACGGGGGGACACCGTCGAGCGTCAGCGTGCCGCCCCGAGGCTCCAGCAGTCCCGCCAGCGTGGCCAGCAGTGTCGACTTGCCGATCCCCGACGGCCCTACGATCGCCACTCGGCGACCGACCCGCAGATCCAGGTCGATGCCCTCGGCCACAACCGGGCCGCCCGGCCAACCCACCGCCAGGCCCCTTGCCTTGAGGTACGGGCCCTGGGCGGAGGGCTCGGGCAGCTCCCGAGGTGCGCAGGACGTCGCGCCGCCGGCGTCGGCACTGGCCTCGGCCGCCTCGATGAGCTCCACGATGCGGCAGGCGGCGCCGGCCGACCTCACCAGCTGCACGCTGGCCGGCCCGAGCGCGGAGGTGGCCTCGAAGGCCGCCAGCGGAACCAGGACGATGACTGCCAGCCAGACCGGGGCCAGCCGCCCGGCGGAGACGGCGCTCACCCCGACCACCAGGTTGCCCAGGACCGCGATGCCCATGGCAGCCACATCCACGGCCGCCGCGATCGCGGCCGGTACCGCGGCCCGGTCCCGCAGGCGGCTCAGGCCCTCCTCCCGGGAGGCGACCTGGCGCATCGAGCCGGCCAGGCGCCCGGAGACGGACAGCTCAGGGGCCCCCTCCAGGACCGCCAGGACCTGCGCGGACAGCTCGGTGGCCTGCCTCTGACGAGCCTGCTCGGCGATCCTCGCCGAACGGATGGTGGCCAACGGGCCCACCAGTCCCGACAGCAGCAGGCAGGCCAGCAGGATGAGGCCCGCCGGCCAGTAGACCACGCCGATGCCGAGACAGGTGGCCGCACCCAGGACGGCTGCAACCGCCGCAGGCAGATAGGCGCGCACGACGAGATCCCCGACCGCGTCGATGTCGCTGCCCACCCGCGCCAGGACGTCGCCGCGACGCAGGCTCGCAACCGTGTCCGTGCGGGCCGCCGCCAGGGACTCATAGAGGCGGGTGCGCAGAGCGCCCATGCCTCTCAGGGCGGTGTCATGGGAGACGAGCCGCTCGCAGTAGCGCAGGACGGAGCGCGAGATACCGAAGAGCCGCACCGCCACCGGCGCCACCCCCAGCGCGACGACGTCGGGCATCTGGGAGGCCCGCGCAATGAGCCAGGCCGCCACCCCGGACAGGGCCACGGCCGAGGCCATACCCGCCGTTCCGGCGAGCACGGCCAGGATGAAACGTGACCGGTCCAGGTTCAGCAGGCCCACCGCACGGCGCAGGGAGCGCCGCTCATCGGCGGACAGCGCGGGGGAGAGGGCAGAGGTCGCCGGGCTCACCGGGGTGACGGGGTTGACAGTGCTCACAGGGCTCACAGGGCCTCCTCCTGCGCCGTCGCCTCACGGGCAGGTGCCCGGTCAGGTACCCGGTCAGGTGTGATGCCCGCCGATGGTGCCGGCGGCACCGGTTGGCTCGTCACGGCAATGGTCTGCTCGGCCAGGGCCATGAGCGCGCGACGGTGCGCAATGACCACCACCGTGCGCCCCGAGGCGTGCAGCGCACGGACTGCGTCCAGGACGTGGGCCTCACTGGCCGCGTCCAGGTGGGCGGTCGGCTCATCCATGACCACCAGGGGCGCCGTCGAGCACAGGGCCCTGGTCAGAGCCAGACGCTGGCGCTGCCCCACGGACAGACCCACTCCTTGACTGCCCACCGGGGTCCGCCACCCCTGCGGCAGGCCATCCACAACCTCATCGAAGCCGGTGGCCCGAGCCGCCTCGACCAGTACGTCGGGGACGCCCTGCGCTCTGGATGCGCCCGGCTCGGCATGATCCAGGACGTTGTCCAGCACCGTGCCCGGGGTGATGGTGGGGCGCTGGGGCACCCAGGCGATCTGCTCCCACCAGGTGGCCGGATCGATCTGGGCGAGGTCGACGGCGCCGCCGGGATCACCACTGTCGGGCACCACCCGCACCCGCCCCCGGTCCGGGGCCAGCAGGCCAAGGAGGACCTGCGTCGTCGTGGTCTTGCCCGCACCCGACGGACCGGTCAGCGCCACCAGGCTGCCCGGAGAGACCGAGGCGCTGAGCCCGGCGGGGGCCCACGCGCCCCGGGAGGCGACGGACACCGCATCGAGCTCAATCGTCGCTGAGCGCAGGTCGGGAGCCGGCAGGCCGCCGGGCTCGGGCACCGGGGTCTGAAGAACCTCGAAGACCGCGTTCGCCGCCGCCACCCCGTTGGCCGAGGCGTGGAACTGGAAACCCACCTGCCGCAGCGGCTGATAGACCTCAGGGGCCACCATGAGAACGAGCAGGCCGGTGAACAGGTCCATGCGCCCGGCCACGAGCCGGAAACCGATCTGGACGGCGATGATCGCCACCGACAACGTCGTGATGAACTCCAGGACCGCCCCCGACAGGAAGGCGACCCGTAAGGTCGACATGGTGGTGCGCCGGTAGGAGCGGCCCAGGGAGCGCACCTGCTCGGCCGGTCCCTGCTCGCGTCCGAGGGCCTTGAGCGTGGGCAGACCCGAGATGAGATCGAGCACCTGATCACCCAGGACCTGCATGGTCTTGAGGCGCTCCTGGGAGACGGACTGGGTCATCCTGCCAATGAGAATCATGAAGATCGGGATGAGGGGCAGGGTGCACACCACGGCCACCGCGGCGGACCAGTCCTGGGCGAGGAGCACCAGCACCATGGCCGGCGTCACCGTGGAGGCCAGTACCAGCTGGGGGAGGTAGCGGGTGAAGTAGGGCTCGAGGTCGTCCAGCGCACGAGTCAGCAAAGTGGCGGTCTGCGTCCCGTGAAGCGCCTGCCACCGGGGGCCCAGTCGGGCTGCGTGCTCCAGAACGAGCCGGCGCAGCTCGACGATCGTCTCCGTGGCGGACCGGTGGGCGTGAGCCTCCTGGAGCAGGACCACCAGGGCCCTGGCCGCCAGGACCCCGCCCAGAGCCACCGCCAGTGCCCTGACAGCCGACGGTGCGGCCCCCTCGGAGATGACCGAGGAGACCGCACTGGAGATGAGGAAGGCCTGAGCCACCACCAGCACGGCGGTCACCATCCCGGTGACGGCCGTGGCGGCGATGTATCGGCGGGCGGAGCGTGCGTAACGCATCAGCCGGGGATCGAGGGGCTTCACCTGCTCAAGGATAGGGGAGTGGGCCCAAGGGCCCGGAAACCCCCGGCCGATGCGTCGCGCTGATGGTCAGTACCCGAAGTGGGCCTCGGGCTGGGCCGAGTCACGCACCAGCGTGGGGTGCAGCCCGCCCTGGTCGGGGTTGATGCTCTCGACGCTGATACGCGAGGCGAAGACCTTGTAACTCCAGATCGTGTAGGCCAGGACCCCGGGGACGAACACGGCCGCGGCGACGGTCATGATGAGCAGGGTCGTGTCGGCGCTCGCGGCCTGCTGGATCGTCAGCGAGTAGGCCGGGTCCACCGAGGAGCGCATGACGTTGGGGGCCATCGCGGCAAAGATGAAGACGACGGCGAAGGCGATCCCCACGAAGTGCAGGGCGAAGGCCCGACCCTCGTTCCCAGTGCGTCCCATGAGCAGGGAGCCGACGAGTCCGGCAGCGGCGATGACCAACGGGATCCAGGACAGGGCGCTGCCGGAGTAGGCCAGCTGCGCCCACAGGGCCCAGGCGGCGGTGACCGCGGTGACCGCGGGGGCGAGCCGGCGCGACATCCGCAGTGCGCGCTGTGACAGGTCACCGGTGGTCTTGAGCGCCACGAAGAGCGCGCCGTGGTTGAGGAAGAGCAGGCAGGTGACGACGCCTCCCAGCAGGGTGAAGGGGGTCACCATCGTGAGCAGGCCCCCGGTGATCTGGTGGGCGGCACCGGGCACCAGGGAGTCGGCCGGCACCTGGGAGGCCGGGACGACGGCGCCGTTGGAGGTCTGGACGACCTCGATGTGCATGCCCTGAACCAGGTTCGCGAAGGCCACGCCCCATAGGATGGAGGGCAGCCAGGCGCTGATCGTGTGGACCCAGTCCCAGCGGTCGCGCCAGGTCTGGGAGTTGACCTTGGGGCGCCACTCGATGGCGCATACGCGCACGATGAGGCACAGCAGAATGATGAACAGGACGATGTAGGCCCCGGAGAACAGGGTGGAGTACCACTCGGGGAAAGCGGCGAAGGTCGCCCCGCCGGCGGTCAGCAGCCACACCTCGTTACCGTCCCAGTGGGGGCCGATGGCGGCCAGCGTCGCGCGCCGCTCACGCTCGTCGCGGCCCAGGATCTTCAGGATCATACCGACGCCGAAGTCGAAGCCCTCCAGGGTGAGGTAGCCGATCCACAGGACGGCGATGAGGATGAACCAGAGGATGCTCAGTGTCATGGGTTGTCTACCTTCCTCGGTTCAGTAGGCGAAGGACAGGGCCGGGGCGGCCTCGGAGGAGTCAACGGAGTCGCCGTCGGAGTCGTCGTCGGAATCCGTGTCCTTGCTGTCCTGGTCCGTCTGCTTGGACGTGCCGGTCTTGTCCGGCACCGGGGTGCGCACCCCTTCGCGGATGTAGCGGCGCAGCAGCATGAACCAGACCACTCCGAGCGCGGCGTACAGCAGGGTGAAGATGACCATCGAGGCCAGCACCGTACCCGAGGAGACCGCGGAGGAGACGCCGTCGGCCGTGAGCATGTAGACCTGGGAGACCGGGTCGGACAGGTTGGGGACGATGACCCAGGGCTGACGGCCCATCTCACGGAAGATCCAGCCGAAGGAGCAGGCGATGAAGGGCATCCACATGGTGGCCAGCGCCGCCTTGCCCAGAAGCGGGCGGGAGACGAGCCTGTTGGCACGGGTCAGCCACAGGGCCAGAGCCCCCAGGCCCATCGAGGCCATGCCCAGTCCGATCATGAGGCGGAAGGACCAGAAGTTGACCATGACGTTGGGGCTGTAGTCGACGGCGTTGCCGCGCGCATCAGTGGTGCCGTACTGCTTGTAGATGTCACCGGCCTCCTTGAGCCCGGTGATCTTGGCGTTGACGTCGTTGGTGGCCATGAAGGAGTAGACACCGGGAACCGAGATGAACCGGACCATGCCGTCCTCGTTCTTGCAGTCCCCGAAGGCGGCCACGGTGAAGGGGGCTCCGGCCTCGGTGTGGCACAGTCCCTCGGCGGCGGCCATCTTGCCCGGTTGGTACTCGGCGACCAGCTGGCCCTGCATGTGGCCGGTGCCGGCGGTGACCAGGCCCGCGGCCACCATGACGACGGCCCCGAAACGGGCGACCCGCCGCCACAGCTCACGCGCCTCGAAGTCCTGCTTCGCCTGGGCGGCCTTGACCATCCACCACACGGACACGCCCATGACGACGGCCGCGGCCACGAGCAGGGCCGAGGAGATGACGTGCAGCACGGTGGCCCACACCAGCTCGTTGGACAGGAGCTTGAGGAAGCCGCTCACGCCGTCGAGCTCGGCACGCCCCGTCTTGGGGTTGACGACGGCGCCCACCGGGTGCTGCATCCAGGAGTTGGCGGTGAGGATGAAGAAGGCGGAGAAGTTCGTGCCGGCGGCCACGGCCCACATGCACAGGTTGTGCAGCCTGGGGGACAGTCGGTCCCATCCGAAGATCCACAGGCCCAGGAAGACGGACTCCATGAAGAAGGCCAGCAGGGCCTCGAAGGCGAGAGGGGCGCCGAAGATGTTACCGACGAACCTGGAGTACTCCGACCAGTTCATGCCGAACTGGAACTCCTGAACGATGCCGGTGGCCACGCCCAGCGCGAAGTTGATCAGCAGAATCTTGCCGAAGAACGTGGTGGCCACGAGCCACTGCCTGTTGCCGGTCCTGCGCCACAGCGTCTCCATGAGAGCCACCAGCGGGGACAGCCCGATGGTCAGCGGAACCAGGATGAAGTGGTAGACGGTGGTGATACCGAACTGCCAGCGCGCCAGATCCAGAGAGTCCAGCGCCATAGGAGAGATGGCCATCCGTGCCACCTTTCGGAGATGACGATGAGGTCGATAAGAGAATCTGTAGAACGTCCTACAGGTCAATAAGAGTATTATAGTGCATCTGTGACGCCATGTCGTGAAACGCGTGAGGTGTGAAGGTGCTGCGGCCTGCGGTCCATCCGGTTCTTTTCCTGTGGTCGCACCGCTGATGAGGTGTTGTCGCAGTAGTTTAAAAGGTAAGCGTTGAAGGTGTGACTGCTGTGAGATTGGGTCGAAAGTCCGTAATACTTTAGTGGGGCTTCCGCGTGTCTTGGTGGGGTGGGTGGTTGCTGGGTGGGTGATGAGGCCAACGTGTGCAGAGATCGGGGACACCATGAGTCGCACAAGCGCTTATCGGCGTATGTGTGGGATACTTCGAGCCGGCTTCGGGTGTCTCGTACCGGTACCTGAAGCCGCGCCTTCCGGCCGACCCTGTCCGAGGACCTTGCGCCGCCTGAGCTGCGCCGCTGCGAGCCCGGTCTGTGTGGACGTCAGGTAAGGCGTGCGCCCTCGCGGGCGCTCTCAAGACTTTCTCGCTGCTCCCGGCCGGGAGCACAACCGCGCTGACGCGTCGAGGGTACGACGACGGCGTCGGCCCCGGAGAGTGCAAGCCCCATGGCACGTCGCACCACATCAGAATCAACAGAATCGTACGAGCAGGAGCGCGCTGACGGTGACGCCGTGAGCGCCCCGACTCCGCGCCGCCGTCGCAGGGTCACCGCGGCCGCGGCCGCCCCCGCCCAGGCTCCCGTTGCCGAGCAGCCCGGTTCGGTAGGGGCCTTAGATGCCGTCACCGCCTCCGGGTCCGAGGGGTCCGGCGTGCAGCCGGCCCCGCAGACCACAGCCGTCGAGCCGGCCCCTCCTCGTCGTCGTCGGAAGGTCGTCGCGGCCTCCGTCGCCCCCGAGGAGGCTCCCGCCGCCGAGCCCCACGTCGCCGCAGAGGCGAGCGAGACCGACGGGGCGCACGTGGCCGAGGGTGGGCCGAGCGCCGATGCTGCGCAGGAAGACCTCGACGAGCAGGTCGACACCGAGGGAACCGACGATGAGGAGCCCGAGATCTCCCAGGAGGATGACGAGCTCACCGAGGCGGACCTGGATGAGAAGGACCTCCAGGCCCCCCGCCTTCCCGCAGCCTCGCTCCTGTTCCAGGCCCCCGACCCCAGTCGGGCCCGTCGACGCCGCCGGGTCACCGCGGCGACCGCCGCCCCCCAGGCGGCGCCAACCGCCTCGCGCCACCAAGGCGCCAAGGACTGGGCGGATAAGGAGGACGCCGGTGCCCGAGCCGGCGCGGAGGGACGCAACGAGGAGGCTGAGGCCGAGTCCTCCCGATCCGACCGCAGCAGTGCCCGCGGCCGTCGGCGTCGGCAGGCAGTAGCCAGTACCGGCGCCCCGCCGGAGCCCCGCGAGGACTCCGTCCACGACAAGGCCGACACCGAGCCCGCCGAGGTCTCAGAGAATGACGGGACCGATGAGCCCCGGGCCGAGTCCTCGGAGGATTCCCGTGAGGGCGGGGCCCGCCGCAAGCGCCGCCGTGGCGGACGCGGTCGGCGCTCGCGCTCGCGGGGCGAGGACTCGGCGCGCAACGACGCCGATGATGAGCCGCAGGCCGTGGAGGAGGGCGGAGACGATGCGGCGCTCTCGCGCGAGACCTCCGCTGACGGCGCCACTGAGACCGCCACAAGCACCGTGTCCGGATCGCGCCGTCGGCGGCGTCGGTCCCGCACCCGCTCGGAGGGTGGCGACCTGCGTGACGAGGTGACCGCCCTCAAGGGGTCCACCCGCCTGGAGGCCAAGCGTCAGCGCCGCCGCGAAGGGCGGGCGGCCGGGCGCCGTCGTCCCATCATCACCGAGGCCGAGTTCCTGGCCCGTCGCGAGTCCGTGGACCGGCAGATGATCGTGCGCGAGTCCGACGGCCTCAACCAGATCGCCGTCCTGGAGGACGGGCTCCTCGTGGAGCACTACGTCTCCCGGCACACGCAGACCTCCATGGTCGGCAACGTCTACGTCGGTCGGGTTCAGAACGTCCTGCCCTCCATGGAGGCCGCCTTCGTGGACCTGGGTAAGGGCCGCAACGCCGTGCTCTACGCCGGTGAGGTCAACTGGGACGCCGCTGGCCTGGAGGGCAGGCCCCGCCGCATCGAGGACGCCCTCTCCAGTGGCGACACCGTCCTGGTACAGGTCACCAAGGATCCCATCGGCCACAAGGGTGCTCGCCTCACCAGCCAGATCACCCTGGCGGGCCGATACCTGGTCCTGGTCCCCGGAGGCACCATGACGGGGATCTCGCGCAAGCTGCCGGACACTGAGCGCAGCCGCCTGAAGAAGATCCTCAAGCGGATCGTGCCCGACTCGGCCGGAGTCATTGTGCGCACCGCCGCGGAGGGGGCCACTCAGGAGCAGCTGACCGCCGACGTCGAACGCCTCGTGGCTCAGTGGGAGGCCATCGACAAGAAGGCGTCCTCCGTCATGAAGGGCAGTGGCAAGGCCCCGGTCCTGCTCAAGGGGGAGCCCGAGCTCGCCGTGAGAGTCATCCGCGACGTCTTCAACGAGGACTTCCGCAGACTCGTCGTCTCCGGCGACAACACCTGGTCCACGGTCTCCCAGTACATCGACGAGGTCAGCCCGGATCTGTCCGAGCGTCTCGAGCACTGGGTCGGCCCCGAGGACGTCTTCACCGCCCACCGCGTCGACGAGCAGCTCGCCAAGGGCTTCGACCGCAAGGTCTGGCTTCCCAGCGGCGGCACCCTGGTCATCGACCGCACCGAGGCGATGACCGTCATCGACGTCAACACCGGGCGCTTCACCGGTGCGGGAGGCACCCTGGAGGAGACCGTCACCCGTAACAACCTGGAGGCCGCCGAGGAGATCGTCCGCCAGCTGCGCCTGCGCGACATCGGCGGCATGGTCGTCATCGACTTCGTCGACATGGTCCTGGAGTCCAACCGGGACCTCGTGCTGCGCCGGCTCGTGGAGTGCCTGGGACGCGACCGGACGCGCCACCAGGTCACCGAGGTCACCTCGTTGGGGCTGGTCCAGATGACCCGCAAGCGGGTGGGGCAGGGGCTGGTCGAGGCCTTCTCCACCACCTGTGAGCACTGCAAGGGCCGGGGCTTCATCGTCCACGATGAGCCCGTGGAGAACCAGCAGGTCGATATGTCGGCCTCCGCCTCACGCGGTGGCGGGCGCTCGCGCGGGCGCAAGAACCGTGAGGAGCAGGCCACCGGCGGGGTGAAGAAGGAGACCAAGCAGGACTCCCAGGAGACCAAGGGTTCCAAGGGCTCCGGCCACGGCAAGGGAAACGCAGGGCGCGACGTCGCCGCATCGTCGGAGTCCGGAGCCGACGACGAGGCCCGGGCGGCGGTGCGCGGGGCCCTGGCCCAGATCGCGGCCGCCGCCGAACAGGCCCACAAGGACCACCAGCAGGAGGGGCAGGACCCTCATGAGGAGAGGTCCGTTGAGACCTCGGCCGCGGGTGTGAGCGACAGCGCCCATGACGCGGCGGGGACTGCGGAGAACGTGGAGCCCGTCGACGGCCAGGACGCTTCGGACTCCCCGGCCGAGGACAAGCCGGCCAAGACCAGGTCGAGGAAGGCGGCTGACAAGAAGTCGGCGAAGAAGTCCGGTGAGAAGAAGAGCGACAAGGCGGAGAAGAAGTCGGGGAGGAAGACCGGTGGGAAGGCTGAGAAGAAGGCCGCCACGACGTCTGAGGGCCCTGCTGAGCCGCAGCCCGACGAGGCGCCGTCGGGCTCGGCTGAGGAGAAGCCTGCAAGGAGAACGCGACGGCGGGCCGCGGCCAAGAGCGCCGCGCCTTCGCCGGAGAATTCTTCAGACACCCCGGAGGCATCGGCCTGACGAGGTCTCCGTGCCCAAGAACACAGGGGGCGGGGCGGATCGGAGGTTGGTGCTGGCGACATGATCGCCTAGAGTTATCTGCCGGTGCTTCTTGCGCCATTGCCCAGACAGGGCCCTCCCGGCGAGGCCGATCCCGGTCTTGCACCGAGTGAGAGCCTTTCGAAGAATCTACAGAGATGAGCATTCAAGTGGTCTACGCGATCGTCAAGGCCGGCGGCCGTCAGGAGAAGGTCTCCGTCGGCGACGTCGTGGTTGTCGACAAGCTTGCTGGTGAGATCGGCGACGAGGTCACCCTCGCCCCCGTCATGCTGGTGGACGGCGACAAGGTGACCACCTCTGCCGCCGATCTGGCCAAGTCCTCCGTCACCGCCGAGATCATCGGCGACGAGAAGGGCCCCAAGATCAACATCCTCAAGTTCAAGAACAAGACCGGCTTCCGCAAGCGCCAGGGCCACCGCGCTCAGCTGACGGCCGTCAAGGTCACCGCTATCAAGTGACCGCCCCGGCGTCAGCCAGTACGCGGGCATCCTGAACGCACACGCTCGAGAAGAAAGAAGCCTTCAACCATGGCACACAAGAAGGGTCTTGGTTCCTCCCGTAACGGCCGCGACTCCAACGCGCAGCGCCTCGGCGTCAAGCGCTTCGGCGGCCAGTTCGTCAAGGCCGGCGAGATCATCGTCCGCCAGCGCGGCACCCACTTCCACCCGGGCCGCAACGTCGGCCGCGGCAACGACGACACCCTGTTCGCCACCGCTGCCGGTAACGTCGAGTTCGGCACCTTCCGCGGTCGCCGGGTCGTCAACGTCGTGCTCCCCGAGGCCTGAGCCCCGAGCACATCAACACGTCGCGAGAGAGGGTGGACGGCAGCTGCCGTCCACCCTCTCTCGCTATCCCGGACTCACAGGAGACCCCATGCCCAGCTTCATTGACCGAGTGGTCCTCCACGTGGCCGGCGGCGACGGCGGCAACGGCTGCACCTCCGTGCACCGTGAGAAGTTCAAGCCCCTGGCCGGACCCGACGGCGGCGACGGCGGTCATGGCGGCGACGTCGTCCTGACTGTCGACCCCCGGGTGACGACCCTGCTGAGCTACCACCGCTCCCCGCACCAGCGGGCCGGCAACGGCACCCCCGGCATGGGGGACTGGCGCCGCGGTACCGACGGCAAGAACCTCGTCCTGCCCGTTCCCGAGGGCACCGTCGTCAAGGACTCGAGCGGCCAGGTCATCGCCGATCTCGTGGGGGAGGCCGCCAGCGTCGTCGTCGCCCAGGGCGGCACTGGCGGGCGCGGCAACTTCTCCCTGGCCTCTGCCAGGCGCAAGGCCCCCGGCTTCCACCTCCTGGGTGAGCCCGGTCAGGCCCGCGACATCACCTTGGAGCTCAAGACCATTGCCGACGTCGCCCTGGTGGGCTACCCCAGCGCCGGCAAATCCTCCCTCATCGCCGCCATGAGCGCCGCCCGCCCCAAGATCGCCGACTACCCCTTCACAACCCTCGTGCCCAACCTCGGGGTGGTCGAGGCCGGCGACGTGCGCTACACGATCGCCGACGTCCCCGGCCTCATCCCCGGCGCCTCCCAGGGCAAGGGGCTGGGGCTGGACTTCCTGCGGCACATCGAGCGCTGCGCGGTCATCGTCCACGTCCTGGACTGCGCCACCCTCGAGCCGGGGCGCGATCCCCTGTCCGACCTGGACACCATTGAGGCCGAGCTCGCCGCCTACTCCGAGCGCCTCGGCGAGCAGGAGGACGACCCCTCCCTCACCGGCCGGGTCCCCCTCATGGAGCGTCCCCGCATCGTGGTGCTCAACAAGGTCGACGTCCCCGACGCCGCCGAGCTCGCCGAGTTCGTGCGCGCCGACATCGAGGCCCGGGGACTGCCCGTCCACATCATCTCCGCGGTCGCGCACACGGGGTTGCGTCCCCTGTCCTTCGCTCTGGCCGGTGAGGTCGAGCGGGCCCGCAAGGCCGCTCCGGCAACTCCCCGGCGCGACCGCGAGTCCGGTGGGACCGGGGGCTCCGGTGGGCCGCGCCCCATCATCCGGCCCGCAGCGGTCGGACGCCGGGAGAAGGAGAGTGTCGCCCAGGTCCGTCTGCTGGCCCACCCCAGCGAGGGGCAGGTCTACCAGGTTCGCGGGCAGCGCCCCGAGCGCTGGGTGCGTCAGACCGACTTCTCCAATGACGAGGCCGTCGGCTACCTCGCCGACCGTCTGGCCGCGGCCGGGGTTGAGGACGAGCTCGTCAAGGCCGGTGCCCACGCAGGAGACACCGTCCTCATCGGCGAGGTCGACGGGGGAGTGCTCTTCACCTGGGAGCCCTCGATGACCACCGGCCCCGAGCTGCTGGGCGCCCGAGGCACCGACCTGCGCCTGGAGACCAGTCGGCGTCGGACCAACGTGGAGCGGCGCAGCCAGTACCACGAGATGATGGACGCCAAGGAGGCCGCACGCCAACAGCTGCGCGACGAGGCCGCCGAGGGCCTGTGGACCGATGCCACCTCCTGGCACGGGGACGACGAGGACTGACCGGAGGGATCCCGTGACACCATCAGGAACCGGCACCGGCGCCGCCGGTGGGCAGGAGCGCCCGGAACGACTGCCCGCCGGCGCCCGCGTGGTGGTCAAGGTCGGCTCCTCGTCCCTGACGCGCGCCGACGGCGGGCTCGACCTCAACCGCATCGACATCCTCGCCGGCCTCATCGCAGGCATGCGCAGGCGTGGCCACGACGTCGTCCTGGTCTCCTCCGGGGCCGTCGCCTCAGGGCTGGTGCCCCTGGGGATGAGTCGGCGCCCCGACGAGCTCAGTCTCCTGCAGGCGGCCGCCTCCGTGGGGCAGGGCCGGCTCGCCGCCCGCTGGGAGACCGCAATGAGCGCCTACGGGCTGGTGACCGCCCAGGTCCTGCTGACCGCCCATGACGTCGCCATCCGCAGCCACTACCGCACGGTGCGCGCCACCTTCGACTCCCTGCTCTCACTGGGAGCCGTCCCCATCATCAACGAGAACGACGCGGTGGCCACCAGCGAGTTCAGCCTCGGCGACAACGACCGGCTTGCCGCCCTCGTGGCCCACCTGGTGACCGCCGACGTCCTGGTGCTGCTCACCGACGTCGACGGCCTGTGGACCGCGCGCCCCGGGACCCCCGGCGCCACGCCCATCCGCTATGTGCGCTCCTTGGCGGACCTGGCGGGGGTCAGTGTCTCCGGACGCGGCTCCTTCGTGGGAACCGGCGGCATGACCACCAAGCTCCAGGCCGCCACCATCGCCTGCGCCTCGGGCACCACCACCCTCATCGCTCGGGCCGACGACGCCGCTGGGCTCCTGGGGCAGGGACGGGTTCCCAGCGACCTGGGCACCTGGTTCGAGCCCACCGGGCCCCACCGCCCCAGCCGGCGGCTGTGGATGGCTCACGCCTCCCAGCCCGAAGGGCGTGTTCTCATCGATGCCGGGGCGGCCCGGGCCCTGACCGTGGGAAAGAAGTCGCTCCTGCTGCCCGGCCTGACCGGCGTCGACGGGGACTTCGAGTCGGGCTCCGTCGTCGATGTCGTCGGCCCTGAGGGTGTCCTGGCGCGGGGAATATGCCGCTACGCCGCTGCTGAGCTGCGCGAGGTCCTGGGGGCCCGGGCCGAGGGCGCCCCCGCCCCCGATCATGTGGCCCCAGTGATCCACCGCGACGATCTCGCCGAGCTGCCCCGTATCGCCGGAGTCTGAGCGCATCGCCTCAAGCGCGGGCGCGAATCCTGGCGATTCGATCGGTGGGGCGGTCACAATGTCCGAGTGAGTTGCTCGTTCCTGCAGCGTCCTTGCGCGCCGCCGTGGACCTTTAGCAGGGCACCACTGCACCATCGAGGACGTACTTCTGTTACCAGGACTGCGTTCTACGGCAAACGACGACGCGGGGAACCCAGTATCCCGTCGGACAACGCAGTCCCCGAACGAACAGTACGTCCTCGGCGCGAACCGCAGTCCCCACTATCCCCGGACCGCCCGAGCCGACTCTCGGCCGGACCACTGCACGAGGGTGGGGTGCTACTGGAGGAGAGGCGGGTGTGCTTCAGGTAGGTGGGGCCTTCGTGCAGTACGCACAACCCCTGGCCGGTGGATCCCTACCCTCCTGCTGTTCGTGAACACCGTGGGCACCTCAGCCCTCACACCGGTGGCCCGCCAGTGGTTCTGCGGGCCGACGCAGACTCCTCCTGCCGGAGTCTCTTCTTCTATGGTGTCCCCATGAACGACGTTGAGGCCCACGAGCTCGTCACCGCAACCGCCAGCTCAGCCCGCGCAGCGCAACGGAGCCTGGCCAGGGCCCCGCGCGCCGTCAAGGACGCCGCCCTGGAGGCCATGGCCCGCAGCCTCACCGAGCACGGTGAAGCGATCCTCGCGGCCAACGCCGCCGACCTGGAGCGCGGACGCCAAGGCGGGATGAAGGCCGGTCTCCTCGACCGCCTGGCCCTGGACTCCGGCCGCCTGTCAGCCATCGCCGACTCCCTGCGCGAGGTGGCCGCCCTGCCCGACCCCGTGGGCCAGGTCGTTGACGGCTCGGTCATGCCCAACGGGCTGCGAGTGCGCCGGGTGCGGGTGCCACTGGGCGTCGTCGGCATGATCTACGAGGCCCGCCCCAACGTCACCGTCGACACCGCCGCCCTGGCCGTCAAGTCCGGCAACGCCATCATTCTGCGCGGAGGCAGCGCCGCCCAGGACTCCAATGCCGCCATCGTCATGGCCCTGCGCAGCGCCCTGGAGGCGCAGGGACTGCCCGCAGACCTCGTATCGAGCATTGATGCCGCAGGTCGGGACGGGGCCCGCGCCCTCATGCGCGCCCACGGTCTGGTCGACGCCCTGGTGCCGCGGGGCGGGGCCGGACTCATTCGCACCGTCGTTGAGCAGTCCACGGTGCCCGTCATCGAGACCGGATCGGGCAACTGCCACGTCTACGTCGACGCCAGTGCCGACCTCGATGCCGCGGTGAACATCATCGTCAACGCCAAGACCCAGCGCGTCGGGGTGTGCAACGCCGCCGAGACGCTCCTGGTCCACGCCGACGTCGCCGCCACCTACCTGCCGGCGGCCGCCCGAGCCCTGTGGGACAAGGACACCGTCCTGCACACCGACCCCACTGCCCACCAGCTCCTGACCGAGGCGGCCGCGGACGGTGGACATGATGACCTCCTGACCGAGGCCACTGAGGCCGACTGGGACACCGAGTACGGCTCGCTGGACCTGGCCGTGCGTGTCGTGAAGAGCCTGGAGGAGGCCATCGACCACATCCGTGCCCACACCACCGGGCACACCGAGGCGGTCCTCGCCCAGGACGTGAGCGTCATCAACGACTTCATCGCCGGCATGGACTCGGCGGCCGTCATGGTCAACGCCTCGACCCGCTTCACCGACGGAGGGCAGCTGGGGCTGGGGGCCGAGCTGGGCATCTCCACCCAGAAGCTCCACGCCCGCGGCCCCATGGGATTGAGCGAGCTGACGACGACGACCTGGATCGTTGAGGGAGACGGCCACATCCGTCCCTGAGCCCTCGCGCCTGCGGGTGATGTTGGGACGCCTCGGAGTTGGACGGGGCCAGGACAACCGGGGGAGAAGGGGAGGACTCTGGAGTGGCGAGTCTGCTACATCGTTTTGGTCGCGGCCGCGTCATCGCCGCCGCGGTCGTCGTGGTGACAGCGGGCCTCCTGCTCGCGGTCACCCGCATGGTCTTCCCCCACCCCGCCGAGTCCGCGAAGGAACCGGGAATCGTCCTGACGGCGAGCCCGCGGGCCACGTCGTCCTACTCCTCGACCACGGCGACGCCGAGCCGGAGTGCCGGCGGTGCCGGCGTACAGTTAAGTACGGATGAGAAAGCTCTCAGGTTTGTCGGAGGCTAGACCAGTCGCACCTGGACTCCGGCTTGCTGCAGGGCCTCGACCTGGTCGGCGGGAGCAGCGTCGTCGGTGATGACGGTGTCGATCTTGGCGGTGGGGCAGATGAGGGCGAAGGCCGTCCTGCCGAGCTTGGAGCTGTCGCACACGGCGACGACGTGCTCGGCGGCCTCGACCAGGGCGGCGTTGACGGCCGCCTCCCCGTCGTGCTGGGTATAGGCGCCTCTGTCATCGAGGCCCTCGACTCCCAGGAAGAGCGTGCCCACACTGATCGAGGGAAGGATGAGAGAGGCTAGGGGGCCGGTGAGCTCGAAGGAACGGGCTCGCGCGATCCCACCGGTGACGACGACGCGCACGCACTGGCGCACAGCCATCTCGTTGGCGATGTTGACGGCATTGGTGACCAGGGTGACCGGCACCTCCGGATCGGTCAGCTCCGGCAGGAGCGCGATCTCGCGAGCCACCTCGGTGGTCGTGGTGCCGCCGTTGAGACCAACAGAGTCACCCGGGTGCACCAGGGCTGCCGCCGCCTTGGCGATGCGGGTCTTCTCATCGGCCATCTTGGAGGTGCGATAGCGCAGAGGCGGCTCGGTGGAGGTGGGGTTGGCGATGGCGCCGCCACGGGTACGGCTGACCAGCTGCTGGTCCGCCAGGTGGTCGAGATCGCGCCGTGCGGTCGCCGCCGAGACCCCCAACCGCGTGATGATGTCATCGATACGGACGCTGCCCTCGTCCATGACGATGTCGAGGATGGCCGAATGGCGATCATGCCGAGACATCTCGATCCTCCTGGGGGTCAAGGGGGTGGTGTGGGACGAAGAGGGAAGGGACGGGGCGGGGGTGGGACGTGACGTGATTTGCACATCAACTACTTGCCGTATTCTAGTGACCGTGCGGCAGGTAGCCAGCGTATGGATGTCAGCATAGTTCAGTGATGCCCGCGGTTGCCTCCTGAGAGCGACACATCGCGATACAAACCTTGCTACTGTCGTCGACATCAATCACGCCATTGCGTGGGGTGGTGGCCCTCGTAGGCTCGCCGCCCTGCCTCCGAGAACAGAGAAGATATGGGTTGTCCCGCTGACCTTGCCGCGCCCCTCCGCCGTGAGGAGGGCGTCGTCGCCATGGGGGTCGATGTCAGTGCCGACGCCGTCTCCGCGGTTGTCGCTGATGGCCGGGGGAGTGTCGTGTCCTCCCTGGAACGGCCCGTTCCCAAGGAGTGCCGTTTAGACGCCGACCGGCTGGCCCAGGAGATCGGCAGCGCGGTCCAGTCCTTATGCGCGGGCCTCGCCGATGACCTCAGCAATGGAGCGTCCGGTGCGGCGGCACTCGTGGTCGGGGTCAGTGTGCCCGGCGTCGTCGACGAGGATGAGGGGCGCGTGCGCCGCAGCGAGACTCTCGGGTTGCAGGACGCCCCGCTGGCGAGCCTGGTGAGGCAGTCGTTGTCGTCTCAGGCCGCTGAGGTGCCCGGACTCTCTGGAGACCTTGAGGTGAGGGTCTATCAAGATGCAGGCTGTGGCGCCTGGGCCGAGAGCCAGTGGGGTGCGGCCGGAAGGAACTGCCTCTATCTGGCGGTCGGTGCGCGGATCTCCTCCGCCGTCCTGCTGGGTGGCGCCCCGGTGCTCGGTGAGGGCTGGGCCGGTCAGGTCGGTCGGATCCTGGTTCCCGATCCGGACTGGAGCGGGGAGAGGGCCCGCCTGGAGGATGTCGCCTCCGTGTGCGCCATGGTGAGGCGCCACACCGCCGGCATGCTCGATGACTCCGCGGGCTCCTCCGGCTCCGGCGCCACGGCGCCGGCTACGGGCAGCTGTGATGACGCTTCCGGTGAGTCATTGACCCAGTGCGCCTCAGGTCTGGAGGCCCTCCTCGGCGCGATAGGTTCGGGGGACCGGGAGGCGCGCCGCGTCTGGGAGACCGGCCTTGACTGCCTGGCGGAGCTCGTCGCTCACGGTGTCGGTATGCTCGGCCCCCTCGACGTCGTCGTCAACTCCGAGCTGATGCGGGCTGACGAGGCCGCATTCCTTGAGCCTCTGCGACGTCGGGTGGCTGATCTCGTGGGCGACCTGCCGGCGCCACGGCTGATGGCCGCCCGGCTCGGGGCAACGGCCCCGGCGCTGGGGGCGGCGGGACGCGCACTGGCCGGCTGGAAGTAGTCTGACGGCAGCCCGAATGCCGCCTCGCGTCTCTGCGCCGTTGGCTGATAACTCGCTTATGGCGTTGCGGAGACCCACAATGGGGGTAGGCCGTGGCAGTATGTTCGCCAACTGCAGTTGTCCAAGCCGGTTGAGGAGAACCAAACGTGTCCCCCAAGAGAGAAGCGAGGCGCAGCGCGTGACCCTGTCTGCTCGTCCGCTTCGCATCGGCATCATGGGTGGAACCTTTGATCCGATCCACCATGGGCACCTGGTCGCAGCCAGCGAGGTGCAGAACGTCTTTGCTCTCGACGAGGTCATCTTCGTGCCCACCTGGGCCCAGCCCTTCAAGAAGGAGCGCAAGGTCTCCCCGGCCGAGCACCGGTACCTCATGACGGTCATCGCCACGGCCTCCAACCCGAGGTTCACGGTCTCCCGGGTCGATATCGACCGGGGCGGGACGACCTACACGATCGACACCCTTCACGACATCGCGACCGAATACCCGGGCGCGGAGCTGTACTTCATCACTGGGGCCGACGCGCTGGCACAGATCCTCACCTGGAAGGACAGTGAGGAGATCTTCGACCTGGCTCATCTGGTGGGGGTGACGCGTCCCGGGCACGTCCTCAGCGACTCCGGGGTTCCCCGCGACCGGATCTCGCTGGTGGAGGTGCCGGCCATGGCGATCTCGTCGACTGACTGCCGTCAGCGGGTCGGCGAGGGGTCTCCGGTGTGGTACCTGGTTCCTGACGGTGTCGTGCAGTACATACGCAAGTACGGGCTCTATCGTATGGCCTTGCGGCCGGCGTCGGCGACGTCGATGACGGCGAGAGTGGCCCGTGAGCAGTCCCTGAGGAAGGAGAACGACGGTGAGCACTGAGCAGACCGGCGTCAATGCCCCCACGTCCGAGGAGCCGACGCCGGATGAGCACGCTCCACGCGGTAGTCGTCGTGCGATCCGGCAGGCGGAGCGTGCCGCGGAGCGCGAGGCGATCCTGACCGGTCAGCAGCCGCTCCTGACCCGGCGTGAGATGAGGCGTCTGCGTGAGGAGGCCAAGGCGCTCAGGGCTGCCGTCGAGGCGGGCGAGATCACCCCTGAACAGGCTCAGGCGCTCCAGGACCCTCTTGCCGATCCCACGTCGGTCACCTCTCGTTCCTCCGCCATCTCCGGTGACGAGGCCGAGTCCGGCCCGGGGGAGCCGGTCGAGCCCGCTGCCGTGGACGGGGGTGACTATCTCGAGCAGGGAGGGCAGAACCCGCCCCTGAGCATGTCCGACCCCGAGGGGCCGGCCGCCTCCGCTCCGAGCTGGCGCTCTCTGTCGGCGGCCGAGGCCGTGGCGATCTCCGAGATCGAGACGGGCCTGATGGAGGCCGTTGATCTGCCGGTGGCCACCCTTGACTACGACGCCCACTGGGCCGCGGAGGCCAGCTCCGAGCCGGCGCCGGTGCCCACCCGCTTCTCGCTCAAGGACCGCCTTGAAGGAGGCTCCGTCTCCGAGGCGGAGGAGCCGGAGAGCCCGCAGGGCAATGAGCTTCGGGGCGCGGTTGAGGCGAGCGACGGCGCTGAGACCGAGGAGCCTGCCACCAGTCCCTACGACTACCGGGAGGGTCTCGAGCCGGCGGCCCAGGGCGACGGGGATTCCTCCTCGCAGTCCTCCTCATCGACCGACGTCGTCAGCGCCGCCTCCGCTGTTCCCGCCGTCTCCGCGACGGTCCCCGGTGCCGCCGACCTCGCCGTTTACGGGCAGGCCGGGGCCGTGCGGACCACCGAGTCCGCCCGCAGTGGGGTCAGTGCCGGGTCGGCGTCCTCCGCAGGCTCGGTGCGCCGCCCCATCGTGCGGATTCCTGCCGCTGCGCAGGGGGTACGCACCGTGAACGCCTCCACGGGAGAGCTCAGCTCGGTCCAGCCCGTGGACAGCTCGCCGTCGGCCCAGGAGGCCGCCGACGCGCAGGATGTCTACGGCGCCCCCTCCGTCGAGGAGCCGATGGTGCAGGGCGACGCTGAGGTCGAGATCGACGTCGAGGCGCAGACCATGGTGGTGCCGACGTCGGCACCCTCGACTCAGCAGGCTGCGCAGGACTCTGAGTTCGGTGCGCCCGGGGCCCCGCAGTGGAGGTCTCTGCATGAGCCCCCGCAGGCGGGTAGCTTCCAGGAGGCGATCGTGGACGGGACGGCTGAGACCGCAGCCGTCCCCGGTGAGGCCGTCAGCCCCTACGCCTTCTACAGCGAGGAGGCCGAGAACGGTAATGGTCCGCTGGGGGCCTCTGAGTGGGACTCCGTGGCGGCCCCGGCTGCTGAGGCTCCCGAGGAGCCCTACCTGGCTCCCGTCAACGAGGTGACCGGCAGGGTGCCCACCCCCGATCACGTCCTGCCGATGGAGCAGCCCGGCTCCTCCTCACGCATCGGTAAGATACTCATGGCCGCACTCATCATCGTCCTCCTGCTGCTCATCATCGGTGTTGTCCTGGCGCTGCTGATCTCCAACGGCAAGCTCGGCGGCAGCTCGAGCGCCATGGCGGCCGGCATCGGGGCGGGGGAGTGGATCCGTCAGCTCGTCTGACGGCGGCGTGCACGGTACAGTCGCCGCTGCCGCATGATGTCCGACTGACCGTCCCGAAGGAGAGCCGTGTCCGCCACTGAACACGCCACCGGCCTGGCGATCGCTGCCGCTCGCGCGGCGGCCGATAAGAAGGCCGAGCACCTCGTCGCCATCGACGTCTCCGAGCGACTGGGACTCACCGACGTCTTCCTGCTGGCCTCCGGGGCGAACGACCGCCACGTCCACGCCATCGTCGACGCGGTCGATGAGGCCATGCACCATGCCGGGGCCAAGCGCCGCACCCGGGAGGGCTTCGCCGACGCCCACTGGGTCCTCGTGGACTACGGCGACATCGTCGTCCACGTCCTGCAGAACGAGGACCGGGAGTTCTACTCGCTCGAACGTCTGTGGAAGGACTGCCCCGCTATCGAGCTGCCGGTGGACCTGACGCATGAGAGCAGCCGAGACGGTGATGCCCTCGGTGGCTGGGAGACCACTGCGTCATGACGGATCTCATTTTGTGGCGCCACGGTCAGACCGACTACAACAGTCAAGGGCGTATTCAGGGCCGGGTCGACATCCCTCTCAACGAGACCGGTCGCGACCAGGCCCGGCGCGCCGCCGAGGGCATCGTGGCGCTGGGGCCCGCTCGCATCGTCTCCTCCCCGCTGGTGCGGGCTCGGGCCACGGCTGAGGTGCTGGCGTCGCTGACCGGCCTGAGCGTCGAGATCGCTGAGGGACTGGCGGAGAAGTCCTTCGGGGACTGGGAGGGGCTCAAGGCCGCTGACATCAAGAAGCAGTGGCCGGAGCACTACGCCACCTGGCGCGCCGGGGGAGAGCTTCCGCAGTTCAGGATCGAGGGGCGCCGTCAGACCGCCGAGAGGGTGGGGGAGGCGCTCAAGGCCATCGTCGCAGGCTCTCAGAAGGACGACGTCGTCGTGGCCGTCTCCCACGGAGCGGCCACCAACCTGGGGGCCACCTACCTGCTGGGGATGGATGCCCAGCAGTGGTTCGGCCTACGTGGCATGAGCAACTGCTGCTACGCGCTCCTGCGGACCGGTGAACGGCCTCCGGGCTGGTCGGTGGTGACGTGGAACGCCGGGCCGCCGGTGGACTCCAGCCCGTTGGGTAGCATCCTGGGCTGAACGGGTGAGGTAGTGCACGTGGTGCGGATTTGCTCTGACGGGTCCGAACTTCATACAGTTGTCCGCGTCGCCGCACGCGAGCGACACCCGGACGGGGCTATGGCGCAGTTGGTAGCGCGCTTCCATGGCATGGAAGAGGTCGGGGGTTCGAATCCCCCTAGCTCCACGATCCCCTCGGAGTGAACATCGGGTGGGACACCCGGACGGGGCTATGGCGCAGTTGGTAGCGCGCTTCCATGGCATGGAAGAGGTCGGGGGTTCGAATCCCCCTAGCTCCACCACATCACCGAGCAGGCCCCGCCATCCAGGCGAGGGTCATTGTGTTTCTCCACTCACCGTTACACTGTGCGGCACAATGCGGGTATGGCTATTGCTGTACTGGTCAAGGCCTTGGGTGCCTTCTTCGCGATCATGAACCCCTTTGTCAACTTGCCCCTGTTCCTGAGCCTCACCCAAGACCAGGATGCTGCGACCCAGCGGCGCACAGCGGTTCGTACAACGATCTCCTCCACCATCATGTGCGCCGTCGTCCTGCTCCTCGGTGCGACGATCCTGAGATTCTTCGGCATCGGCGTCGACGATTTCCGGATTGCGGGCGGAATCGTCCTGCTCATCATCTCCTTGTCCATGCTCCACGGCAGTGGCTCCAGCGCCCATGAGGGCAGTGCGCAGGAGAAGCAGCAGCGCGACGTCATTGCCGGTGACGGGAGCGACATTGCCTTCTACCCCATGACCTTCCCCATCCTCGTGGGTCCGGGAACAATCGCCACCATCATTGTCATCCAGTCCCAGGCCCGGGGACTGGACGGGCATGCGGCGGTTGTGGCTGCATTGGCGGCCGTCCTCATAGCGCTCGGGATCGTCCTCTACTTCTCAGCCAGCATCGGTGCTCGTATGTCCAAGACGATGCGCACCATTATGACTCGCCTCATGGGAATGATCCTGGCCTCGATCGCGGTGCAGATGATCGTCGTCGGGATCCAGCACCTCTTCCCGGGGCTGGCTCGCTGAGACGCGCCCCACGTGCGGGTTCTCGAGAGGAACTGGCTCCGCGAGCAGACTGAGGGTAGCCTCACCTTCAGATGCTGCTGGGAGCACCCCGCTCCCACGTGCGGCAACACGGTAGGAAGGTAAGCGTGTGACCTCCGTTCAGGTTCCTGACATCATGCAGCGTGCTCGGCGCATGGCCCGGCGTCTTCTGGCCGGCAGTGGGAGCGCCGCGGTAACGGCCTACCGCATCGATCCCTCCGCACCGGCTGCCTTCGTCGCTCATGCCATGCGGGCCGATGGCCGGATCCTCGTTGCCGCCTGTCCTCCCAAGAGCACCCCGTTGGCCATCGCGCCCGACGGCGTCGCCGTTGACGTCCGACTTGATGTCACTCTCGACGCGGCCGAGCCCGGTGTCCGCATCACTGCCGCCACCGCTCATCTGCTCGGGAGCCTGACCTGGGTCGAGGGCGAGGACCGCACCCTGGTCCTGGCCTCCTCTCGGTCCTCTGCCTGCCACTGCGCCATCGTCGGCGAGGATCCGCTCGAGCGGGTCCGGGAGATTGCCTCGGGACCCGGTGGGCGGCTGGGCGTCATTGCCTGCGAGCGGGTCATGCTTCACTGCGTCTCCGGGGTCTCCAGCCACGACATTGAGGAGATCCTCGACGTCGACTCCTCCGATGCCGGCGCAGCCCCCTCACCCTCCTGGAGCCCTCAGGAGATCATGGACGCCCATGAGGCGGTCAGCGCCGTCGGCCAGCTGGGGCTGCGGGCCGTGTGCGAGGCCGTGCGCGAGGGGCAGATGCTCGGATGGGTCTGCTCCTCCCGCCCTGCCGTCGGGGTGTGCCCCACGTTGTGGGACAGGACCCTGTGCGTCGACGTCGATGCCCACGGGGTGACCCTCATGTCTATCACCGGTGAAGAGGTCATCACGCTGGTGGTCTCCTTCCCGCAGGCCCTGGCCGGTGCCGGTGAGGTCGGGCCTACCCTGGAGCAGCTGGCCTCTCAGGCCCTGCCGCAGCGCCTGGCTCGTCCCTGAGGCGAGATTCAGTCACCCGGCTGCGCTGACGGTCGTTGATCCGACTGCAGAAACCAAAACGGGGATGCCACCATGCGGTGACATCCCCGTTGGCCCCCAGCCGCTCGAGCTGGAGAGCCTTCCGGTCAGCGAACCTCGTAGGTCGTGCAGGCGGCGGTGTCGCCGCCGACGGTCACGGCCTCGGCCGTGCACATGAGGTCCTTGTTGTGGACGCACTCGAGGCGCTGGCAGGCACCCACGTGGCCCTCGGCCACCGGCAGACCGCCGCGGGCGTCGAGGCTGATGAAGGTGTCGCAGGCCGGTGCGCCGTTGTCGCCACCGACGGTGATGGCGAAGGCGGTGCAGCCGCCGTTGTTGAAGGCGCAGGAGGTGGTGGTGCAGGAGGAGATCTTGGTGACGGACATGATGCTTTTCCTTTCGAGCGGATGTGCGCTGTGGACGTGAATAACGTAAATCCGCATCCGCTCCCCGGCAACGAAGGGCAGCCTGTCCTGCTTCGGATCGCGTTGTCAATCGTTGCAATGACGCTGTTTTGGTGATCCGCATCAGGTTGTTTTCGCCCGTTGGAGGCCTTTGAGGAAGGCTGGGGTTGTGTGTCGTCGGTTTTCGTTATTCCTCGCAGGTAAGGCAGCCCTGCGAGGGTGTGGTTGAGGACTTGTCGCTGTGCGAGGGCACTACGTCAAAGGCGGGGCGGACACTGCCCGCCCCGCCTCCGGGGAGTCGCTGCTGCCTGGACCGCCCGGAGGTCCGAGCGACCTGGAGGACTGCACGTGGATCAACTGTGGGCCGCCGCCACGGCCAGGCGCAGAGAGTCTGCGAAACGGGTCTCGCGCTCGGCGGCGCTCATATCGCCGGAGTGGTCCAGCAGGTGGTCGGAGACGGTCAGGATCGCCAGCGCCTGCTTGTCGTACTCGGCGGCGACCCCGTAGAGGGCGGCGGCCTCCATCTCCACTCCCAGGACCCCGTACCTCGCCAGCGCCTCGGTCTGCCCCTCGGGGGTGAAATAGAAGTGGTCCCGTGACATGACGGTGCCCAGGTGGACTTCTCCGCCGGCCAGAGCCCCCTCGAGCTGCGAGGCCTTGTATGCGGCCGCAGCCAGCCGGAAGTCCGCCACCGCGCAGAAGTTGACGCCCGGGATGCGCAGCTGGTTCATGGAGGAGTCCGTGTGGGCGCCGGTGGCCACGATGACGTCGCCGACCTTGACCTTCGGGGAGAGGGCGCCGGCGGTGCCCACCCGAATGATCCGCTCCACCCCGAACTGGCTGAACAGCTCGGTGGCGTAGATCGTGAAGGAGGGCTGCCCCATTCCCGAGCCCATGACGCTCAGTGGCCTGCCGTTCACGGTCCCGGTGAAGCCCAGCATCCCGCGCACGTCAGTGACCAGGCGGGCATCCTCCATGAGGAGCTCGGCAATGCGCCGAGCCCGCTTGGGGTCGCCGGGCATGAGGACGGCTGGGGCGAAGTCTCCCGGCTCTGCGGCAATATGAGGGGTGGCCATGGAGGGGTCCTCTCGGAGTGGTGAATCAGGTGTGGACAGTGGTGTTCAGTGTGGCATGGATCGCGTGAGAAAAGACAGGCTCCCGCCCTGACGATTGTCCGTATCGTGAACATCAGACGACACATCGTGGTCGCTGGGCTAGCGTCCAACGACAAAAGGGCCTGCGCCCCATCCGCAGGAGAAGGTAGCCCCAGGGCCGCCTTCGTTCGTCACATCACGGAAGGCACTCATGACCTCCAAGACAGGGGAGAGCGAGTCTCTTCAGGCGCCCCCGCGCGAGCAGTGGAGCGGTCAGCTCGGCTTCCTCATCGCCGCCATCGGCTCGGCGATCGGGCTGGGCAACATCTGGCGCTTCCCCGGCGTGGCCTACACCAACGGCGGCGGCGCCTTCATCGTTCCCTACGTCATCGCACTGCTGGCGGCTGGGCTGCCGATCCTCTTCCTCGACTACGCCCTGGGCCACCGCTTCCGCGGCTCCCCGCCGGCGGTCTTTAGGCGCCTGTCCGCCAGGCTCGAGTGGCTGGGATGGTTCCAGGTCTTCATCTGCTTCGTCATCATGACCTACTACGCGGTGGTCGTGGCCTGGTCCCTGCGCTACATGCTCTTCTCCGTCAACATCGCCTGGGGCGATGACGCGGCAGGCTTCTTTCAGAACTACATCGGGATGGACCGGCTCGGCTCCGAGGTCGCCTACTCCCCGACAGTCATCATGGGCGTGGCCCTGCCGCTGCTGTTCGTATGGGGCTTCGGCCTGGTGGTGACCGCCCTGGGAGTCAGCGGAGGTGTGGAGAAGGCCAACAAGATCTTCCTGCCGCTGCTGGTCCTCATGTTCGCCGGCCTCGTGGTGCGCGCCCTCATGCTCCCGGGGGCGGGGGAAGGCCTCAATGCCCTGTTCACACCCAAGTGGTCCGCCCTGCTGGACTACCAGGTGTGGATGGCGGCGTTCGGACAGATCTTCTTCTCCCTGTCCGTGGGCTTCGGCATCATGCTCACCTACGCCTCCTACCTCCAACGGCGCCGCTCCAACCTGGTGGGAACCGGCCTCGTGGCGGGCTTCGCCAACTCCTCCTTCGAGCTGTTCGCAGGCATCGGAGTCTTCGCGACCCTCGGCTTCATGGCGCACACGCAGCATGTCGGGATCAGCGAGATGAAGATCACCGGGCCCTCCCTGTCCTTCATCACCTTCCCCACCGTCATCGCCCAGATGCCCGGAGGCGCGCTCTTCGGGGTGCTCTTCTTCGCCTCCTTCTCCATGGCGGGGCTGACCTCCTTCATCTCCATCATCCAGGTGGTGGCCGCCGGCGTGGGGGAGAAGCTCGACCTGACGCCGAAGAAGGCCTCCCTCGTCGTCGGCGTCCCGGCCGCCGTCCTGTCCTTCGTCCTGTTCGCCACCAGCTCGGGCCTGCCGGACCTCGACGTCGTGGACGCCTTCATCAACAACATCGGCGTGGTCGCCTCGGCCATCATCATGTGCGTGGTGGTCGGCTGGGTGCTGCGGCGCACCAGGCTGCTTCAGGACCACCTCAACGCCGTCTCCGAGTCCCGGATGATCGGCCTGTGGTGGCGGGTCCTCGTCGGCGCCGTCGTCCCCGTCCTGCTGGGATACATGTTCATCCAGACCCTGTGGACGTACCTGTCCGAAGGATACGAGTCGGAGGCCTACTCCAGCGGCTTCGTCATGGTCTTCGGGTGGGGGATGCTGCTGGTGGTCGCCCTGGGCACCGCCGTCATGAGCCTCATCCCCTGGAAGACCCCGGTGGACGAGTTCGAGCCCCTCACGCTGGAGGCCGCTTCCCGGGAGGAGGACTGAGATGACCGGAATCGCCGTGCTCATCATGCTGATCGCCATCGTCATTATCTGGGGTGGCCTGGCGGTGTCCATCACCGCACTCATCTCGCGCGGACGCCGCGAGGACCGCGACGCCCGGGCCGAGGCCTCGGCGCGTGCCCGCGAGCACATGCTCAACCCCGAGCAGGCCGACTGACCGGCGCGGTTCGCAGTGCGGTCCGCAGAGATCCACTGACGAGACCGCCTGAGAAGAGAGACTGACTCCACCATCCGTCTGGGGCCCGGTTCGGCCGGTTTCCAGGCGGGTGGGACACAATACGCCTATGACTCAGACTGATATGAGCCCCCAGGTGCTGCCCCGCCTGGTGGCCTTCGATCTCGACGACACGCTGGCGCCCTCGAAGTCGGCCATGCCGCCGGCCATGGCCACAGCGCTCAGGCGGCTGCTCGACGTCGTCCCCGTCTGCATCATCTCCGGGGGGCAGATGGGGCAGTTCCGCGACCAGGTCCTGGCCCACCTCGACGCCGACGCCGACGAGCTCTCCCGGCTCCACCTCATGCCCACCTGCGGAACGCGCTACTACACCTACGACCCCTCACACGCCGAGAGCGATGAGGACGCCTGGACGCTGGTCTACGCCAACGACCTCACCCCTGAGCAGATCCGCACCGGTTTCGAGATCGTCGAGGCCCAGGCGCGTCGGCTCGGCCTGTGGGAGGACAAGACCTGGGGGGAGATCCTGGAGGACCGCGGCAGCCAGATCACCTTCTCCGCCCTGGGGCAGGAGGCCCCTCTGGACGCCAAGCGCGCGTGGGACCCCACGGGTGAGAAGAAGGCCGCTCTGCGTGACGCCGTCGCCCCGCTCCTGCCGGACCTGGAGGTCCGCTCAGGCGGCTCCACGAGCGTCGACATCACTCTCAAGGGGGTGGACAAGGCCTATGGCATGAGGCGCCTGGCTAAGGTGACCGGTATCGCGTTGGAGGAGATGATCTTCGTCGGCGACCGCCTGGACCCGGAGGGAAACGACTACCCCGTCAAGGCCCTGGGCGTTCCCTGCCAGGCCGTGGGCGGCTGGCAGGACACCGTCACCTACGTCACCTCCCTGGCGAGTCTCATCGCCTCTCAGACGCACGGCGGTGAGGACCCTGCCGCCCAGGTCTCACTGGGCGCTCGTCTCTGAGGTGAGCCGTGCTACGGACAGCTTCAGACCCTGACGCCGATGCCGGTACCGGCACTACCGGAGGAGCCGGAGACCGGTGGGACGGTCTGCTGACAGCCGTGCGGCACTGCTGCGCCCTGGTCGTCACGGTGCTGCTGGCACCGCGCCTGTGGTGGCGTCGTCGTCGCCGCGGCACCCGCACGGCGATCAGTACGGCGACCATGATCCTGGCCTCCAGCCTCGTCTCCCTCCTGCTGGGGGTGTCTACGGCGACGGCCTCGACGCCGGTCGGCCCGCACGAGGCGACCTGGTCGACGACCCTGGACTCCACGGTCACACTGGACCTCGGGCCGCTGGGAACCGCGGCAATGGAGTCCCCTGCGGGGATCCTCGGTGTCAAGGTGGTCCTGGGGGAGATCCCGGGCGATCCGGCACTGGATACGGCCAATGCGGCCAGCGTGGGGCAGTCCCTGTCCTCCGACGCGACCTCCTACCTCTCACTGGTCTCCCACCCCGACCTGACGATCCGGCAGGGCCTCTATGGACTTGCCGGCGACGCCCTGCGCCGGGCCGGGGTCGTCGAGGCAATCTTCCTGTGCTGTGTGGCCGCCTGGCGCCTGGCACCGACCAAGCCCTGGCGTGAGACTGTCCGAGCCGGCGTCTCGCACCGCTGGGCCGCCACCGTGGCGTTCTCCGCGGCCGTGGCCACCGTGGCCTCCCTCCTGGTGCCGGCCATGCGCACGGCCCCCTCGCCCGGCTCCACCCTGTCCGTCCTGGAGGGGACCCCGCTGGCCCAGGCCCGTTTCTCAGGACGCATCGCCGACGTCGTCACCGCCTATGGTCCCAAGGCGCGTACCTTCGTGGAGACGAGTAAGGGATTTTACGCCAAGGCGGACACCAACCTGCGGGCTGCCTGGAAGGCCGCCGAGCAGACTGAGGGCCTGGTGGATGTCACCGCCGTTGACGGAAAGGTGGACACCGAGGACCTGCAGGCCCGGGTCAGGGCGTCCTCCGCGAAGACCCTGGTGAAGGCCACCGATCCTGAGCCCGATGCCGCCCCGCAGCCGTCTGAGAGCCCGAGGGCCGCTGCGACGCCCTCGATCTCGGTGACCGGGGCCCGCTCAGTGTCCGAGCGCGGACGCAAGACCGCCGTGCTCACCACGGACCTGCACTGCAACCTCGATGTCATCGCCTTCTCCGGGGTCCTCGACCAGCTCTCGGGCGCCGATATCCACATGGATGACGGCGACCTGACGATGACCGGTTCGGATCCGGAGCGGGTGTGCGTCGACGCGCTGACCCAGGCGGTCCCGAGCTCGGCGAAGAAGGTCGCCACGATCGGCAACCACGACTCCGACGCCACCGCCTCCCGCCTGCGCTCCCAGGGGTGGACCGTCACCGACGGCTCGGTTCAGACGGTCGCCGGGATCACTGTCCTGGGGCACGACGACGCCGAGCGCACGACGGCGGCGGGCACCAAGCCCCGCAGCGGGGAGACCACCGAGAAGATCGCCTCCCGCCTGGCCACGACCAGCTGCGGGGGCACGCCGGTCGACGTCGTTCTCATCCACCAGCCCGCCACCTTCGACATGCTCACGAAGGAGGGCTGTGCGCCGCTGCTCCTGGCCGGTCACGTCCACGCCGAGCGGGGGATGACCACTGAGATCAGCCCCCGAACCGGCCTGCCCGTCACCGGGATCATCTCGGGCGCGGGCAAGGGTGGCACGTCACTGGGCGCGGTCACCGAGGACGCCTTCCTCCACGTCTTGTCCTTCGATGCCACCGGGGCGCTGGTGGCCTGGCGGGCGGTCATCCTTCACTCCGATGCCTCAGTGACTGTGGGGGCGTGGCGGCCCGTGCCCGGTATCGCCTCGGGACAGACGACGGCCACGATGGCGTCGACTCCGAGCCCGTCGGCGTCGGCCACCTCGGTGCAGGCACCGACCGAGGCTTCGCAGAGCGTGGGGCCTGAGGAGGCCACGCAGCCACAGGAGGGGGCCGAGGCCCAGGGGGAGAGCGATTCCTCGGACGGGTAGGGCGCAGGTGGCCGCATGTGGCATACGCTCTCGTCCTGACAACCCCCATGACGCCCAGAAGAACTGCTGACGCACCACCGGTGAGGAGACTGACGATGTCGCGCATGCCCACAGATGCCGAGATCGATGAGATGAGCGAGGAAGAGCTCGAGGCCTACCTGGGCTCCGCCCCCGCTCAGGAGCTCGACCGGCGCACCCGCCGCGATGCCGGCGAGGACCTAGCCGCGCGCCCGTCCTGGCTGCGGCGCTCCGGGGCCGAGCGGGGATTCGGCTGGCTGCTCACTGTGTGCGCGCTCATCGGGATCCTCGCCTGCTGGGAGCTCATCAGCGCCCAGCTCGACCTGCTGCGCAACCCGGACGCGGAGCTCGTCTGCGACGTCAGCCCCCTGGTGTCCTGCGGCGACTCCCTCAACGTGTGGCAGGGCAACCTGCTGGGAGTGCCGAACTCCTTTGTCGGGGCCATCGCCTTCGGGGCCCTGGCCGCGATCGGTGCGGTCCTGCTCAGCGGCGCGCGCCTGCCACGCTGGATGTGGTGGGGGCTCAGCGCCGGCAGCCTCGGCGGGATCGCCTTCGTCATCTGGTTCCTGTCCGTCTCCATCATGACCTTCGGCAAGCTCTGCCCCTTCTGCATGGTCATCTGGTCCGTCACCATCCCGGTGGCCGCCCACTCCTGGGCCTGGGCTGCGGCCGGCGGGCACCTGGGGCTGCGCGACAACCTGGCGCTGGACGTGCTCAAGGCCCGCTGGTGGATCATGGCGGCGATGTACCTGGCGGTGATCCTCACCATCGTCATCGCCTTCGGCGGCCAGCTGGCCAGGCTGTTCGGGTGACTGCGCCCATGGAGCGGAGGACTCCGAGCGGATCCGGCGGGAAGTCCTCGGTGGCGGGGGACTCGACCGTCACGCAGGACTACCTCAAGGTCGTGTGGGTCGCCAGTGAGTGGGGCGGCGCGGGCGCCTCCGTCACCGGCTTGGCCAAACGTATGGGGGTGGCGCCCTCGACCGCCTCGGAGAACGTGGCTCGCCTCGTGGAGGAGGGGCTGCTCGTCCACGAGCCCTACAAGGCCGTCACCCTCTCCGAGGAGGGGCGGCGCCGGGCCATGGGCATGATCCGCCGCCACCGCATCCTGGAGACCTACCTGGTCACTCGGCTCGGCTTTGGCTGGGACGAGGTGCACGCCGAGGCCGAGGAGCTTGAGCACGCCGTCTCCGAGCGGCTGCTGGAGAGACTCGATGCGGTCCTGGGGCACCCCACCCGTGATCCGCACGGGGACCCGATCCCCACGGCGGACGGCCGCCTCATCGTGCCCGACCTGGTGGGCCTGGAGACCCTGCCGGTGGGCTCCGACGGCGTCGTCGGACGGATCCAGGACGACACCGAGACACTGCGCCGCCTGGAGAGGGTCGGCATCGGGCTGGACAGCCGGGTGCGGATCCGGGATCGGGGCACCGTGGCGCCGGCCGTGGAGGGCGGTGGCCGCCGTCGGGCTACCGTCATCACCCTGCTGGACGACGACGCCTCACGCAGCGCAGGGCCCAAGGGTGCTCCGGACGCCGTCATCCCTGACGGCTCCCTGTGGCTGCTGGCCTGATCTGGGACAAGGGCCTGGACGGATCCGGGCGCGGCTGGGGGACAATGGGACCATGAGCACGATTTTCACCAAGATCATCGCCGGCGAGATTCCCGGCCGTTTCGTGTGGGCGGACGAGGTCTGCGTCGCCTTCGCCACCATTGAGCCGCACACTGACGGGCACGTCCTCGTGGTCCCCCGAGCCGAGGTCGACTCCTACGTGGATGCGCCCGACGACGTGGTGGCGCACCTGGCCGTAGTCGCCAAGCGCATCGGTGCCACACAGGTGCGAGTCTTCGAGGCGCCCCGGGCCGGGCTCGTCGTGGCCGGATACGGCGTCGACCACCTGCACCTTCATGTGCTGCCGATCCGCTGCGAGGAGGACCTGTCCTTCTCCTCGGCCCGCCGCCCCGAGGCCCCCGAGCTCGATGCCGCCATGGAGCGCCTGCGGACCGGCCTCATCGAGGACGGCTGGGGCGGGTTCGTGCCCGCGCAGATGGACAGCGCGGCGCTCGCGTAGCACCCGAGGCTGCCCGCTTCGTCCTCGTCAGAAGGGTGGGGCTTGGTCGATGAGGGGTGCGAGTTGGAGGGTGTGGGCGGCCTGGGGGTAGGGGGTGGTCTCAAAGGCTCCGGGTTTCTGGCCGGGTTGGGGGCCGCGGGTCTCTAACCGGGCCCTGCCGCTGCGGCTGCGGCTGGTGTTGGCGTTGAGACTGGTGTGGTTGTGGGCCTGATTGTCGAG